>JASIJX010000589.1 GCA_030049955.1 Acidobacteriaceae bacterium | reverse complement strand
GCAACACCTTCGGCAAGGTCCGCGCCATGTTCGACGATCGCGGCCGCACAATCGCCGAAGCCGCGCCTTCCACTCCGGTCGAAGTCCTCGGCCTTGAAGCCCTGCCCGATTCCGGCGACACCTTCCTCGTCGTCGCCGACCGCGACAAGGCCAAGAGCATCGCGCAGTACCGCAAGATGAAGGAGCGAGAGGCGCAGTTGGCCAAGAGCTCCCGCGTCTCTCTCGAAGGCCTTGCCGAGCAGATTCGCCAGGCCGGCGTTAAAGACCTGCCGTTGATCATCAAGGGCGACGTGACGGGATCCGTAGAAGTGCTGGCCGATTCGCTTGTCCGCATGTCCACCGAGAAGGTGCGTATCAAGGTCATCCACTCCGGCGTCGGCTCCATCACGGAGAGCGACGTGCTGCTGGCCACGGCCTCGAACGCCATCATCATCGGCTTCAACGTGCGCCCCGAGCGCAAGGCCGCCGATCTTGCCCAGCAGGAGAACGTCGATATCCGTCTGCACTCGATCATCTACGAGCTGCAGGACGAGATTCGCCTCGCCATGATGGGACTGCTCGAGCCGACCTTCAAGGAAAACTACATGGGTCGGGCGGAAGTCCTCAACATCTTCCGCATCCCCAAAGTCGGCACCATCGCCGGTTGCCGCGTGCAGGACGGCGTCATCCGCCGCGATGCCGAGGTGAAGGTGATGCGCGGCGGCGAGCAGATCTTCAAAGGCAAGATCGGTTCGCTCAAGCGCTTCAAGGATGACGCACGCGAAGTCACCAACGGCATGGAGTGCGGCATCGGTATCGCCAACTTCGGCGACCTCAAGGAAGGCGACATCCTCGAAGCCTTCTCGACCGAGAAGATCGCTGCCGATCTGGGGGCGCTGACCTCGGCCAAGGCATAAATCCAACCCAAAACCAACAAAAATCTCGCGGCTCAATCGAGCCGCGGGATTTTTTCTGCCGAGAACTGCCGCCGATTCACAGAATTTTTCCGCCCGTCCCGTCCAACTGGCGCTACAATCCAATCCACGCCCAAAATCGTATCCAGACCGCTCCGGCCACACCCCCAATCCTCACTAGGGAGGTCCCCCATGCCCGGAACCACCAAGGCACGCGCGAGCAGCACTCATCACGCCGTATCCAGATCTTCATCCACGACCACCTACACCCTCATCACCGAACCCGAAGACGATATGGGCCCAATCTACAGTCTCATCTCCTCGGCTAAAAAATCCATCGACATCACCATCTACGAGCTGACCGACATCACCGTCACCGACATACTCGGCAAAGCTGCCGCTGCGGGCATCGCGGTCCGCGTCATCCTCGACCAGAACGACGAGAAGCGTAGCAACACCCCTGCCTACACCTACCTCCAGCAACACAAAATCGGTGTGCACTGGGCCAACCCCGCCTTCGCCGTCACCCACCAGAAGACCATCACCGTCGACGAGGCCACCTCGGCCATCATGACGCTCAACCTCACGCCGAGCGCCTACGCCACCACGCGCGACTTCGCCGTCATCACCAACAATGCTGCAGACGTCGCCGCCATCGTCACCACCTTCAACGCCGACTTCGCCAACAAATCCATCACGCCGCCCACGGGAGAAAACCTCGTCTGGAGCCCGACCAATTCGACTGCCGCGCTGCTCGCGCTCATCAACGGCGCCACGCACTCGCTCCTTATCTCGCAGGAAGAGTTCGACGATAAGCAGGTGCAATCGGCGCTCGAGTCCGCCCTCAAGCGCGGCGTCTCCGTTACGCTCGTGCAGGAAAATCAGGAAGGCAAGTACGACTCCGTGCTTACGCCGCTCAAGAAGGCTGGCGCAAAAATCGCCGTCTACACCTCGACTTCGCCCAAGAGCTACTACATTCACGCCAAAAGCGTGCTCGCGGACTACGGCACAGCACAGGCAAAACTTTTCCTCGGCTCTGAAAACTTCACCGCCGATTCGCTCACCAAAAACCGCGAGCTCGGCCTCATCTTTTCCGATTCCGCCAGCATGTCCGGCGTTGAAGCCGCCATCACTGCCGATTTCAAAGGCGGCACGCCCTTCTGATGTTAAAATTCCTCCCGAATAAAACACCGCTGGGAGAAATCGATGAATCGGTCACACGCAAAGCTGCTTTGCGCCGCCTTTTTTGTATCCTGCTCCGCCACTCTTCCTGCCGCTGCGCAAAAGATCAACATGTTCCCGTCCGACGCGGACCAGCAGTGGACCCGCATCGCCATCCCGCCCACGCATCCGGTCTCGAACGTTCCGCAATGGCACATCGACGCAGCCAAACGCACCATCATCTGCGACGGCAATGGCGGCCATGAATGGCTGCGTTTCAACCACGAACTCGGCGACTTCGAATTCCACGTCAAATGGCGCTTCACGCCCGTCAACGACACGAACGGGAGCACACCCAAATACAACAGCGGCGTCTTCTTCCGCAACAACTCTGACGGCACCATCTGGTATCAGGCGCAGACCTCGCTCGCCGGCGGCTACATCTTCGGTCTTACGCCCATTGACGGCAAGCCCACGCGCTTCAACCTGCAGAAAGACATGAAGGAAAACCGCGTCAAGCCCGCCGGCCAATGGAATGTCTTCGACATTCGCTGCACCGGCGCCACCTGCACGCTCGCCGTCAACGGCGAAGTCGTGAACACTGTGCAGGCAGTCCTCCGCGGCTATGTAGGCCTTGAAGCCGAGGGCTACCAGATCACCTTCACCGACTTCAAACTACGCGAGCTGAAGTAGCGGTTCAGAATCTAACGCCCACGGCAACCCTACCCCTCCGTCCGCGCGTCCTAATCAACGAACGCGCAAGAGAGGATAGCCATGACTTCTTCCATTCTGAAGGGCAAGACAGTTGCGATCTTGGCTACCGATGGCTTTGAGCAGGCAGAGCTCATCGAGCCGCGCAAAGCGCTCGACCAGGCCGGGGCAGACACAGTCGTCATCGCGCCCAAATCCGGCGAGATTAAAGGCTGGGACATGAAGGACTGGGGCGACACGGTAACCGTCAACAAAACGCTCGATGAGGTTAAGCCCGACCAGTTTGACGCGCTATTGTTGCCCGGCGGCGTTATGAATCCCGATCGTCTGCGCATGAATCCCAAAGCAGTCGATTTCGTGCGCGACTTCTCGCAGTCGGGAAAGCCTATCGCGGCCATCTGCCACGGCCCGTGGATGCTGGTTGAAGCCGGCATCGTCCGCGGCAAAACCATCACCTCGTGGCCCTCGCTTAAAACCGACATCCGCAACGCCGGCGGCAACTGGGTCGACAAGGAAGTTGTAAGCGACGGCCAGTTCATCACCAGCCGCAAGCCCGACGACATTCCCGCCTTCAACCGCGCCATCGTCGAACACTTCAGCCACGAAGCCGGTCGTCGCGCCGCAGCGTAGCAATGATCGAAACTGGCGTTCCCTCATTGAACGGAAACTCATGATCGGTATTGATTTGGGGCCAATGAAAGGTACGGGCTTTAGCCCGTACATGAAGGTCATTCAACAGCGGGGCTTCAGCCCCTGAGGGAATGCGCCCGCTTCGTTCCTCGCAACCCACATCGAAGTGGCGCGAAAATCCACCTACCCCAGCGGATACCGCTCGACCTCAATGCACTGCCGCGCCACGGCCTGGCTCAGCACCGTTTCGTTTGCCGGCGAAAACCGCGCCAGACGCCGCAAAATCGCGAGCTGTGTGCGCAGCATGTCACCCTCGGCTGCGGCCCCGAGTACGCGCCGCGCGCACTGCTCGGCCACGGTCATCGCCTCATCGGCCAGCAGTCCCGTCATGGCCTCGACCGCAGCAGCCGCGCCGCGCCCGCCCAGCTTGCGCGCGCGCAGCAAGGCTGACTCAAGTGCAAACACATGCACGATCATGTCTGCCAGGTCCGCCATCACCTCCTGCTGATTTTCGAGCGCCGTCATGAACCGCTGGCTCGCCACGCCCGCTGCGAAAAGCGTCATCTTGCGCACCGCGGCCAGAACTGCAGCCTCGCGTGCCATCGGCGCAGCGCCTTCTCCGCCCGCATCGAATGAAGGCGGCTGTGTCACCTCATCCATCACCCGCTTGATCGCAGCCAGCAGCGGCAGCTTGCCGGCCATCGCGCGCTTCATCAGCCAGCCGGTGATAATCAGCCGGTTGATTTCATTCGTCCCCTCGAAGATCCGGTTAATGCGCGCATCGCGATACATGCGCTCGGCCGGATACTCTTCCACGTAGCCATAACCGCCCATCGTAGCCACCAGCTCATCGGCCACCAGCGTCAGCATCTCGGAGTCGTACACCTTCAAAATCGAGCACTCCACCGCGTACTCCTCAATGCGCTGCTGCGTCTCGCGGTAGGTGTGCTGCTTGCCCTCAAGCTCCGCCAGGCTCGCATCAATCATCCCCAGCGTGCGGTAGGTCATGCACTCGGCCGCATAGAGGTGCGCCGCGCTCGCGGATATCTTGCGCTGGATCAGCCCCAGCTCGGAGATCGCGCGTCCAAACGCGCGGCGTTCCTTTGCATAACGAATCATGTGCGCCAATCCGTGCCGCGCGCCGCCAATGCAGGCCACGCCCAGTTTCAGACGCCCCATGTTCAGCACGTTGAAGGCGATGTGGTGCCCCTTGCCGGCCTCGCCCAGCAGGTTTTCCGCCGGCACCTTGCAGTCCTGCAAAATCAGCGGGCAGGTCGACGAGCCGCGAATGCCCAGCTTATGCTCCTCTGCGCCCACGCTCAGCCCCGGCGTATCGCGCTCGATCAGGAATGCCGAAAACTTCTCGCCGTCGATCTTGGCGAACACCGTGTACAGCCCCGCAATCGCGCAGTTCGTAATCCAGTGCTTTTCTCCGTTCAGGGTGTAATGCTTCCCGTCTTCAGTCAGCGTCGCCCGCGTGCGGATGTTCATGGCGTCCGACCCGGAGCTTGCCTCCGACAGCGCATAGGCGCCGATCATCTCGCATGAAGCCAGCTTGGGCAGGTAACGCCGCTTCTGGTCTTCAGTGCCGTACCACACCAGCGGCAGCGTCGCGATGCCTGCGTGCGCGCCAAAGGCCGTTGAAAAGCTGGCCAGCACCGAAAGATGGTCGGCAATCAGCGACGAGCTGGTCTTATCCAGCCCCATTCCGCCGAATTCCTCCGGAATCTCACCCGACATCAGCCCCAGCTCAGCCCCCTTGCGCAAGATGCCCGCCATCACCCCCGGCTCCTTGGCCTCAATGGCATCGGCCACCGGCTGAATCTCCTCGCGTGCAAACCGCGCCGCGGTCGCGGCAATCTGCCGCTGCTCCTCGTTCAAATCCTCCGGCGTAAACACCTCCGCCGGCTGGCGGTCCTCGAGAAGAAAGCTTCCGCCCGCCGCGGCGATCGGAGCGCCTGGAGCAGTTGACGTGGTGGATGCGGAGGAAGCCGTAGAAGAAGGAACAAGCGTGGACATATTCTTACTCCGAACAGAGACTACGTTATGAAAATAGATGCGGGTAATGGAAGACCCGCGCGCGAGGGGCCAGTCTCGGAAGTACTTGAAGCTTGTGGGCCTATGCTCATACGTTAACGAACATCAGAAAAATATGAGCAGGACTTTGAAGCGGGAACGATTTGATCGCTTGTGGAAAAGACTTTAGCCGATAGAGGATGGTCATCATTCAAACTGAGACATTGGGGAACTGGGCAGGGAACAGCCAGGCCCGCTAATCTCCATGTCGGTCAACCCCTGGCCCGCTGGTCTGCTTTGCAATCGCCTGAATTCAAAAGCAAAAATCGGTCACAGCCCATTGCGCTGGATTACGCCGGAATCCGCTATGCTGAAGACCATCGGCCAGATTCGGAGAGAGCCTCCTGAAGAACGCCTCGACAACAAACCACCTAGAAAGTCCACCGTAAGTCGCTGATTCTAAAATAACTGTAAATAAGTTCTTGAGGATCAGATAGATGCGAGAAGCTCCCTGCCGTAAGTCTAATGGAATCAGATACATCCTCCGAAGCATTGGAAGGGAGGGGTGGGGATATCGACGTCGTGGTATGAACCAGGCCGATACCGGCATTTCCCAACTTGAACAGCAAACCACGGATGCGGCAAATCTAACCGGTATAAAGGTACGGCGGCCCGCGCCTGCCAGGGCTGGTCGCAATCCGACTTTCGCGTAAAATTTAACCATCCCTCCCTCGGAGGCCCACCTGACCGCCGTGCTTGCCGCACTCCTCAATCCGATCACTGCCCGCTTGGGCCAAACGCCATCGCTCTTGGCCTTCGCCTCACAAAACGGCCTGCGCCACTATCTCAAAATGCAGTACGCCGACCAGACCTTCAAGGGCCTGTATCACTGGAACTGGTTCGACGCCTCCATGCTGCTGCCGTATTTCGCGGTGATGATCCTGCTCTCCTTCTACGGCATTCATCGCTACACGATGTGCTACCAGTATTTCAAGTACCGGAAGAATTACGATCCCAATCCGCCGAAGCACTTTGAAGACCTTCCGCGGGTGACCGTGCAGCTCCCCATCTTCAACGAGCAGTTCGTCATCGACCGGCTGATTGAAGCCGTCTGCGCCATGGAATACCCGCGTGAAAAGCTCGAGATCCAGGTGCTCGATGACTCGACCGACGAAACCGTGCAGGTGGCATCGGCCATCGTCGACCGCTACGCGGCTCTTGGCCATCCAATCGTCTACATCCATCGCACCAATCGTCACGGCTTTAAGGCCGGAGCGCTCGATGCCGGCCTCAAAGTGGCCAAAGGCGAGTTCGTCGCCATCTTCGACGCCGACTTTGTGCCACCCGCCGACTGGCTCATGAAAGTGATCCATCACTTCGCGGAGCCCGAGATCGGCATGGTGCAAACCCGCTGGACGCACCTCAACCGCGACTACAGCCTCCTCACGCAGATCGAGGCCATCCTGCTCGACGGCCACTTCGTTCTCGAGCACGGCTCCCGCGTCCGCACCGGCGAGTTCTTCAACTTCAACGGCACCGCAGGAATGTGGCGCCGGCAGGCGATCGTCGACGGCGGCGGCTGGCAGCACGACACCCTCACCGAAGACACCGACCTCAGCTACCGCTCGCAGATGGCGGGATGGAAGTTCAAGTATCTGCCCGATGTGGAGTGCCCCTCCGAGCTGCCCATCAAGATGACCGCGTTCAAGACCCAGCAGGCGCGCTGGCCAAGGGACTCATCCAGACCAGCATCAAGATTCTACCCCGCGTCTTCCGCTCCAACGCCCCGTTGCGCAACAAGATTGAAGCGGTCTACCACCTCACCGCCAACATGAGCTATCCCCTTATGGTCATCATGTCGGCGCTGCTGATTCCTGCCATGATCTGCCGCTTTTACCAGG
>JASIJX010000094.1 GCA_030049955.1 Acidobacteriaceae bacterium | reverse complement strand
GTACCGCGATTGCCGTGGCCGCATACTCCGAACAACTCGGCAGGAACTTGCACCCGCCTCCGCCCATCGCATGCAGCACAGGCGAAAGCCAGCGCTTGTAGAGCGCGAGCAGTGCGAGCAGCAGGCCTGTCATGCGGTGGCTCCCTTTCGCTCGGTGGACTCCCGGGCAATTCCCTATTTCCCGGACGGCTCCCATTTAACGGCTCCCATTTATTAGTGCGATGCCGGCTGGACGCTCGTGCAAGCAGCTTCCGTCCGCGCCTGTTCGAGAATACGCACGATCTCGGCTTCAAGTTTCGCGAATTCCAAAGTAAGGACAGTTCGGCGCGGGTGAAAAATTACATCGAAGCCCGCCGGCAGCAGCTCCAAATGCCTGCGAATCGCCTCGCGCATGCGCCTTTTGATACGGTTCCGCTCATGCGCTTTGCCGACCACCTTGCCGGCAGTCAGGCCCACGCGAGCACCTTCAACCGCCTGTCCTGCGGGCTGCGGCGCCATGAACCAGCTCATCGAAGCCGATTGCCGCTTTCGCGCATGTGAATAGGCCCGCTGATAATCGGCATGCTTGCGTAGCCGCGCGCCCTTGAGCGAATGGTTCTGGGGCGACTGCCGCCCGGCTTCCCGGGAAACGGTCTTTGCTTCCCGTTTTGCTTCCTGCTCTAGCTCGTGCTGCGCTGGCCTTGAGGTGGGGTTCATCTGGAATTGCCTGCTCCGGAACAGCTGAGAGAGCGTTCCGAAGGACCACGCAAAAGCGCGATTAGTCCCGGTAACCCGCGCTTACCGTCACGCGCTTGCGGCCAGCGGCACGGCGGCGGCTGAGCACAGCGGCGCCCGCCTTGGTCTTCATACGCGACCGGAAACCGTGCTTCTTCAAGCGGCGCTGGCGGTTGGGTTGAAATGTGCGCTTGGGCATGAAATGCGCTCCTCTATCGGTTGAGAAAATCTTTGCTTCGGCAGCATTTTCAAGTATATCGCAGCCGAGCTTTCAGGGCCAGCCGCCCAGACGGCTCTTGGGCAGAACCGCGTCAGTCTTTGAGCCCCGCAAGGGGCGGCTCGAGAATAGCCCCAGGTGAAGTGAGCCGGCCTGCCGGCGCACGCAACCCGGGGGAAACGCTTGATGCAAAGCCCCGTAGGGGCGACCGAACCCGACCACAACTGCTCCGCGCGAGCCAGCACATTCCATTGATGTGTCTTTACGGGCTTCGCCATTCCTTAAACACTGCCTGGCTCCCGAGGAAACACGCATTCAAACTCGCGCACCAGATCAGACTTCGTCGTCGAACTGCGGGTCGAAAAATGCACGCCGATCCCAAGGCCAAAATTTCGCGCGCTGCCTGTTTCAAAGGATCTGTTTATCGCCGCACGAAAAACTCGCAGATGGGCTTGACCCGCCGCGGAGATTATGTTCGATTGCGGCCGCGTTCTCCACGCGAATCTGAGCCATCGACTCTTCGGCAGGCGCCTCAAACAACTCCAATGTTTTTAAGCTTCTCAGAGTGACTACAGTAACTCCTTGCAACGAGTTTCACCATAGCTGGTGCAACTCAAACGCGCCGCAGAAAAGTTTGTGAATCAGAGATTGCAATCATGTCCAGATGTGCTACTATCGGGACCGTTCAGGAAAGTTCCAAGCGTCCCACGGAACGGGTTGTTCATTTGCCCCTAAGGTTGAAGCGTGTGTCAGGGGCGCCAGCAGGAAGGTAACGGAAAATCGTTCAAGCGTGGAGGAAGTTTGATCTCCGGCTCGCGGGTTTCCTTTGCCTCGAACTGCCAATGGACCATCTCGCACTCCGAAAACAGAGGCGCTGGCAAGGATTCGTACGATGGCATTCGCAACTTCTCCGGCACCGGCTCTAAATCCCTGGCTTCAGATTCTCTCTGCCCTGGAAAAAAAGGTCATTCGTCAGTCATTCGAAACCTGGCTCAAACCCACGCGCTACAGTCATGCAGCAGGCCGCACGCTTTATGTGCGCGTTCCTTCGCCCGAGTTCCAGCACATTGGCGATAAATACGGCGATCTGATCCAGGAAGCGATCGACTTGCAGGGAATGGAGTTTGACGACGTCAGCTTTGTAACGGCTGAAGAGGATCCGTCTGTCCCGCCGCAGCGCAAGGACGGCGGCTTTGGCCCCATTCCCGCGCATGCGCCCACCGCTCCACCGCCTGCAGCAGCTTCTTCAACCCGCGCTCCCGAGCAGGCCCGCTTCGACTGGTCCACTGCCGCGCAGCTCAATCCGCGGTACACGTTTGACAATTTTGTCATCGGCAATGGCAACCAGTTTGCTCGCGCCGCGGCGCTCGCCGTAGCCGAGCGGCCTTCGCGCGCCTACAATCCGCTCTTCCTCTATGGCGGCGTGGGCATGGGCAAAACCCATCTGATGCACGCCATCGGCCACGAGGTAAAGCGCCGCCAGCCGGTCGCCAACATCTGCTACGTCTCGGCCGAAAAATTCACCAATGAGATGATCAACTCCATCCGCAACGATCGCATGACCAGCTTCCGCGATCGCTTCCGCACCGTGGATGTCCTGCTCATCGACGACATTCAATTCATCTCGCAGAAGGAGCGCACACAGGAAGAGTTCTTCCACACCTTCAACGCGCTCCACGAGAACATGAAGCAGGTCGTGATCGCCAGCGACCGCCCGCCCAAGGAATTGACGGAAATCGAAGAGCGTCTGCGCTCGCGCTTCGAGTGGGGCCTCATCGCCGACATTCAGCCGCCCGATCTCGAAACCAAGGTCGCCATCCTGCTCAAGAAGGCCGAAAGCGAGCAAGTGCACCTGCCCACGGACGTAGCCCTGTTCGTCGCCTCGAACGTGCGCACCAACGTGCGCGAGCTCGAGGGCGCGCTGGTGCGGCTCGTCGCCTGGTGCCAGTTGAACCGCATGGAGATCACGCTCGCGGCCACGCAGCAGTGCCTCAAGCAGTTCATCGACATGCAGGTGCGCAAGGTTACGATCGAAGCCATCCAGCGCACCGTAGCCGAGCAGTTCGGCATGCGCGTAAGCGACCTGAAGCAGAAGAACAACTCCCGCAACGTCGTCGTGCCGCGCCAGATCGCCATGTACCTGGCCAAGCAGATGACTGAAGCCAGCCTGCCCGAAATTGGCCGACAGTTCGGCAACAAGCACCACACCACGGTCATGCACTCGATCGCCAAGATCGACGAGCAACGCCGCGCCGACAAGGACCTGCACCGCACCATCAACAAGCTGCAGGATCTGCTGAACGGATAATGGAGTCAGCGATTCGGATAATCGACCAGTTAGAACGTGCTTTATAAATGGTTTTGTGAAAGGGCACGACTTTAGTCGTGCCGCAGAAGGCCAAAAATCGGCGGGGCTTCAGCCCCTGAGGGATGTTCTCCTCGCTACGCGATTATCTTATGCGACAACTTCCAGCAAAAAAGCCCACATCGCGCTTGCGATGGTGGGCTTTTTCATCTCCGCTCCACGATCATTTTGTCATCAACTCAATAAACATCTTCTGGAATCGCGCCGCATCCACATCCATCTGCACCTGCACCTCGCGCACGCCCGTCGCAGGCTTCGCCGATTCGCTCCATGTAAGCGCATCGCCGTAATTCGGCCCATGGCTCAGGTCCACGTCCATATACACGCTCTGGCGCCTTGTAATCAGCGACGGATCAATCCAAGCGCACGCAGCCAGCTCATCCCACATATACGACCGGCTCTTGCTCCACCTGGCAACGTACCGCGCCGCAGGCGAACTCGACTTCGAGATCGCGTCGAGCACCGCCTGCGTGAATGGCGCCTTCAACGAAACATCGGCCGTAGTCACCTCAATGCTCGGCCAATCGGCGCGCAGCACAATGTGTGCAGCCTCCGGGTCGAACCAGAAATTGAACTCATGCCGCGGATCGGTGGCAAACTCGGGGTCGCTGGTCTGCGGGTTGAGGCTCGAGCCCATCAGCACAATCCCTCTAGTCAGCGAAGCAAACCCCGGATCGATCGAGATCGCCAGCGCAATATTCGTAAGCGGTCCCGCAGCATAGATGGTCACCTCATGCGGATGCGCACGAACCTGGCGCACGAGAAAATGCGCAGCATCTTCCTCTACAGGCTTAACCGTCGGCCGGCCTTCCGGCATCGCCGGAACGTCCCACGGCCCATGCGCAGGAATCGTCACCTTCGCGCCCGCCGCGTTCATCTCCGTATAACTGCCCCACGCGCCCAGCCACTCCGCCTTGCCG
>JASIJX010000588.1 GCA_030049955.1 Acidobacteriaceae bacterium | reverse complement strand
GCTTCGTAGGTCAGCGTGCCCGAGCGCGAGACAATGCCAACCGAGCCTTCCTTGTGAATCCGTCCCGGCATAATGCCGATCTTCGCCTTGCCCGGCGAGATCACGCCCGGACAGTTCGGCCCGATGAGCCGCGACTTCGAGGTCTTGAGCTTCGCCCACACCTTCACCATGTCGAGCGTGGGAATCCCTTCGGTGATGCAGACGATCAGCGGAAGGCCCGCGTCCTCTGCTTCGAGAATGGCATCGGCCGCAAACGGCGGTGGCACAAAGATCATGGTGGCGTTAGCGCCGGTCTCTTTCACCGCGTCAGCCACGGTATTGAACACGGGCCAGCCTTCGTGCGTCGTTCCGCCCTTGCCCGGCGTCACGCCGCCCACCACGTTGGTGCCGTACTCGGCGCAGCCCTTGGCGTGGAAAGTTCCTTCCTTGCCGGTGATGCCCTGAACAATCAGGCGTGTATTCTTATCTACCAAAACGGCCATTGAATAGCTCCTAGCTTCTAGCCCCTAGCTCTTTAGAGAATTGATAAACGCTCCGAGCATTTTTGAAGTCTCAATACACAGCGCCTCTGCCCGTTGCATCAAAGCCGCGTTCCCAATCTTGAGCCGCTTCGCCAATAGAAGCTGAGTTTGTACTTCGTATGTAGAACCCTGCGCAATGCTCAGGAACTGACGAAGCTCGCCGTCTGTTCCTCGTCCCCTGCCTTCCGCAACATTGCTGGCAATCGAAACGCTTGCCCGACGAAGCTGAGAAGTCAACCCGTAAAGTTCATCCGGCGGAAACGTCTTCGTCAAGCTGTAGACCGCTTCACTCAACTCCATCGCCCGTTGCCATACCGTGAGATCCTGGAAGTCCTGCGCCAAACAAGTCTCCGTCATCCATGCTTTGAGCTAGCAGCTAGAAGCTAGGAGCTAGGAGCTAGCGGCTGCCTTGACGACCAATTCCGCCGCTTCCTTCATCGTTGCGCCCACCTGGAAGTTGAGGCCCGACTCTTTGAGAATCTTGCGGCCCTCCTCAACATTCGTGCCTTCGAGGCGCAGCACAATCGGCACCTTCACATTCAGATTGCGGGCCGCTGCCACCACGCCGGTCGCAAGCCGGTCCACGCGCAGGATGCCGCCGAAGATGTTAATAAAGATCGCCTTCACATGCTTGTCGCTGAGCAGGATCTCGAAGGCGTGCTCGATTTGTTCTTGAGTAGCCCCGCCACCCACATCCAGAAAGTTCGCCGGGCTGCCGCCGGCGTACTGAATGATGTCCATCGTGGCCATCGCCAGGCCTGCGCCGTTCACCATGCAGGCGATGGAGCCGTCGAGCTTGATGTAATTCAACGCGTACTTGCTCGCTTCCACCTCAAGCGGATCTTCTTCGGCCACATCGCGCAGCGCCTTGACGTCCGCGTGGCGGAACAGGGCATTGTCGTCGAAGTTTATCTTGGCATCGAGCGCGAAGAGCTTATCGTCCTTGGTGGTGATGAACGGATTGATCTCGACCAGCGACGCGTCGGTGTCGATGAACGCCTTGTACAGGCTCTGGAAGAAATGCACGGCTTGGTTGATCTGCGTGGGCTTGAGTCCGAGCGCAAAGGCCAGTTTGCGCGCCTGCCATGCTCCGAATCCAACAGCCGGGTCGATCGACTCCTTGAAGATCGCTTCCGGAGTCTTCGCGGCAACCTCCTCGATCTCCATGCCGCCCGCCTGCGAGGCCATAAAGACCAGCTTGCCGGTCGCGCGGTCGAGCACGATTCCAAGATAGAGCTCGCGGTCAATCGCCGCGGTTTCCTCGATCAGCAGCCGCTGCACCTTCTGGCCCTGCGGGCCAGTCTGATGCGTCACCAGTTGCATGCCGAGAATATTCTTGGCGTGCAGCTCGGCTTCCTCGCGCGTCTTTGCCACTTTCACGCCGCCGCCCTTGCCGCGGCCGCCTGCGTGAATCTGCGCCTTCACCACCACGCCCTTGGCGCCTTCGGTGAACAGCGTGCGCGCCACGTCATTGGCCTCTTCCAGCGTGTTGGCCACTTCGCCCCTGGGCACGGGCACGCCGTACTTCGCCAGGATTTCCTTTGCCTGATACTCGTGAATTTTCATTGTGGCTCGCGATTTTAGCTTGGATTGACTCGCCCGCTCAGCTGCTGCTCGAAAGATTTATCGGGGAAGATTGCCGGGATATGCCGCAACAGCTTCAAGAAAAATTCTATCTTGCTGGCCGAACGAGCGGCAATCCGCAAGCGTGAACAAGCGCTCGCCTTTACCATGGAGTGGTATGAGCTTAGTGAAAGAATTGCTGAAGCCGCTGGCCGAAGATGGCGTAGCCCTCACGCGCGAGCAGGCATCTGCGGTGCTTGAGGAGATTTTGGCCGGTAATGTGCCGGAAGTAGAGACCGCGGCGCTCGTCGCAGTGATGGCAACGCGCGGCGAGCAAGCGCCAGAGCTTGCCGGTTTTGTGGACGTAATGCGCGCGCGCGTTGTGCCCTTGCCGCTCTCTGACGATGAGCGCAACGAATTGGTCGACGTGGTGGGCACCGGCGGCGGAGGCCCGGCTACGTTCAATATTTCATCCGGTGCGGCGCTGGTGGCCGCTGCCGCAGGCGCCAAGGTGGCCAAGCACGGCAACCGCGCCGTCACTTCACGGTGCGGGTCGGCGGATGTTCTTGAAGCACTCGGCGTTCCCATCAATCTCAGCGCCGATCTCGCCGTCGAGTGCCTGCGCGAAACCGGGTTCATGTTCCTGTTCGCGCCGCTTTACCATCCGGCTTTGAAGATTTTGGGGCCGCTGCGGCGCGCACTCGGTTTTCGCACCATCTTCAATCTCTGCGGCCCGCTCACCAATCCGGCGGGCGCGCGCACGCAGGTGATCGGCGTGCTCGCTCCCAGCAAAGTGCTGCTGGTTGGCCGCACGCTGGCCAGCCTGGGCGCAAAGCGCGCCTTCGTAGTGCACGGCACCGATGGAATCGACGAGCTCACCACGACCGGTGAAAGCGTGGTGGCGCGCGTAGAAGAGCGCGAGGAAAATCGCGAAGACCATTCCGGCGGCAACGGCCACTCGCATGCTGGCGAATCAAGCCTGAAAGCTGCGCGCATTACGCCGGAGATGGCCGGACTGCCGCGCTCCGCGCTCAGCGAGTTGATGGGCGGCGATATTCAGGCCAACGTGGAGATCGTTACCGATGTGCTGACCGGCATAAAGGGCCCGCGACGCGATATTGTGCTGCTGAACGCAGCCGCTGCGCTGGTTGCTGTCGGCATGGCCGCAGACCTGAAGGAAGGCGTGGCGATGGGCGCCGAAGCCATCGATTCGGGCCAGGCGGCGGCAACGCTGGCCAAGCTGCGGCAGTTCGGAGCAAAGCACGGCGGAAAACAGGCGGATTAAAAGACCTCCTTCGCGACAGCCCGGCCGCTTTTCGAGCAGCCGCGCCGCGACCTTTTTGCCTCTTCGGTGTCCAAAAAAATAGAAAACCTGTGCGTGCCGCTCGTGCGATTTCGAGCGGCGGGGAGGGCGTGTCCCCGGTGCGCGCGTTATCAGACACATCCGCACCCGGTTAGGCACTCTGATCCGGGGAAGGATCGACGTACACTGGAGTTGCTCTGGATGTCCGCACCCTCCCTAATGTGCCGGACCTCACTTCTCATCCTCATGTTGGCTGCCGGGCTGATGGCGCACGCCGCCGATGCGCCGGCAACCCTTGCACATAAGCATGCAGCCCGGCGACGGCCCGTTGCGGCAACGCGGACCCATGCGACGCACCACGCATCAGCACACGTTGAACGCCGCAGTGCGAGTGCGCGCTCTCGTTCCCGCGTCGTAAGAGTGCATGCTGAGGCTCCGCTGCGCCGGTATTCTCAGCACGAAGTTCGCCGTCCTGAAGAAACCGGGCGCCGGCGCGAGCCTTCTTCGCGAGAGATTCGGGCCGACGCGGAACGGACAGCGCTCGAACGAACAATTAGTGAGCGACCGGCAATTGAACGGCGCAGCGAACCCGAGAACGGCGGCTCAATCCGGACAGAAGCGGATGCCCCGGCGGCGGACGTGACGGATTCCGGTGCGAATTCCGGGTCAGCGGCAACAGAACCCGCAGATGATGCGCGCCCGCCGGCTGCTGACGAGTTTCCCGAGCCTGCCTCGCTGCACATTGCGCGCGGCGGAATGCCGCCGCCGATGCGCGGCTCGCTCGCGTCGCTCGAGCGACAGGATGCGCGGCTCGAGGCCGATGGCCTGGAGCGGATCGAGGATGAGAGCGACTTGGCCGCTCGGATTGCGCATCATCTGCTGGTTCCGCTGCCGGCTTCTGCCGCGCTCACCGTGAATTCGGAACTGCCCATCAATCACCGCTACTGCCGGCCGTGGACGGCGCAGTTCGTCGCCGATATCGCCCGCGCGCATGAAGCGGTCTTTCACCGGCCGCTGGAAGTGAACTCGGCGGTGCGCACGGTCGCCTACCAGGAGCGGCTGGAGCGGATTAACGGCAACGCCGCGCCTGCCGTGGGAGATGTCTGGAGCCCGCATCTGATGGGCGCGACCATCGATTTTGCCAAGAAGGGTATGAGCCTCGACGAGATTGCGTGGATGCGCCGGCAGCTCATGGCGCTCGAAGCAGCAGGCAAAATCGACGTTGAGGAAGAGTTCGAGCAGGCCTGCTTCCACATTACGGTGTACCGGAGTTATGTCTCCCACGCAGTTCGGCCGACGCGCGAAGAGCCCTCGCAATCCGAGGGCGAGGAAACGGATTCGGCCTCAGCCGGGCAGTGAACCAGTCCCTCCCCCCTCCCCCATTCTAGACGGGATCTATTTGAATCCATTTGATTTACGGGCCAGGCGCGTACGTACTGTGTGCCCAGGGACTTGTTTGCAGCCATTTTGGATTCAATAACTTACGTCGGTTTCACGGTAGCGAGTCGTTTCGGTATCATCTTCCCGGATTGCCCGTGATCTGGAGTTGTTTACGTTGAGTGAGGAGAATCCGGCGTATTTTCGCGCAAGGATGCGATGGGAATTTTGCTTTTCGGATCAGTTGCTTGGGGACGGTCCGATGGAGGCCGGGATTGACTTCAGGAAACCGTCCGGCCTGAAGGCCGAAACTTGCCCGTCAATCTCACGAAGTTCGCCACAGAATTTTGGTTGTTCTCTCTGCGCGGGTTGAGGGTACAATCGCGGGCAGCCGCGCTCCTGTCAAAAGACGCGCTGTGTCGGGCTGGAGCGCTGCGCGAACTTCCATGCGAGAGGCAAGACTATGAGCCAGGTTCAGTCGCCCGCAGCCGAGGCCGCTGGTCTCACCCAGATCCAGCGCGTTACCAACACCTTCACTGCACCCTCAAAAACCTTCGAGGATATTAAGCGCGGCAACCGGAGCTGGTGGTTGCCGTTTCTTCTTTTGGTCGTGATCGGGACGGGACTTTGGGCGATTGTTGGGGCAAAGGTCACCTGGGAGACGGTTCGCGACAACAATTTGAGAATGGCGCCGCGCTCTGCCGAACGGCTGAATAATCTTCCGCCGGAGCAGCGCGACCGCCAGATGACCATTGCCGCAGCGGGCCAGAAATGGTTCTGGCTGTTTGCTCCCGCCGGCGTTCTTCTCATGGACCTGATTGCGGCCGGGGTTCTGCTGGGCACGATCAATTTTGGATTTGGAGGACGGGCAAACTTCAGCCAGGTGCTGGCGGTTGTCTGGTACGGCGGACTGCCCGGATTGATCAAGTTAATCCTGGGAGGAATCGCGTTATTCGCGGGCCTTGCGCCAGAGAGTTTCCTGCCGGGCAATCCAGCCGGCACCAATCTTGGCTTTTACCTTGCCGCCGCGGACACAAATAAGGCTCTTTACGGCCTGGCCGGCGCCGTGGACATAACGATGATCTGGAGCCTCGTGCTGACCTCGATTGGCCTGGCGATTGTTGCGGGCGTCAAGCGCAGTTCGGGCTATATGGCTGTCTTTGGGTGGTGGGTCCTTCTGGTGCTGTTGAGCGTTGGTCTCGGGGCGGCGTTCAGCTGAGGCTTACGCAACAAATGAAGAACCCATACCCTGGGCGCAAAAACAAATTCGCGCCGAGGCTACACCCCACGGAGGAAGACCTGTCCGTGGGGACCCTGGGATGTGGCGCCCCGGTATTTCCGTTGGTGAACAGCGAACTGCTGCCTTACTCCGTCCAGCGGCGCATCACCAGGCTGGCGTTGATGCCGCCAAACCCAAAAGAATTCGACAGGGCCACGTCGAAGCTGTGCGGAATAGCCTTGTTGGGAACGTAGTCGAGCCGGCACTCGGGATCGGCATTTTCCAGGTTGATCGTCGGCGGCAGCATCTGGTTCTGCAGTGCGAGGACGGTGATCCCCGCCTCAAGGCCGCCCGCGCCGCCGAGCAGGTGGCCGGTCATCGACTTCGTCGCCGAAATCTTGACCGCGCCGCTGCGGGCGTGGTCGCCGAAGACGCCTTCGATGGCCTGCGACTCGTTGCCGTCACCGGCAGGCGTCGACGTGGCGTGGGCGTTGATGTAGCCGACTTCGACAGGCTCGATGCCCGCGTCCTTGAGCGCGGCGCGCATCGAGCGCTGCGCTCCCTGACCCTCCGGCGCGATGCCGGTCATGTGGTAGGCGTCGGCGCTCATGCCGTAGCCGATGACCTCAGCCAGGATCCTTGCACCGCGTTTGCGCGCGAACTCCAGTTCTTCGAGGACGAGGATTCCGGCGCCTTCGCCGATGACGAAGCCGTCGCGGTCCTTGTCAAACGGACGGCTGGCGCGCGTGGGCTCGTCGTTGCGCGTCGAAAGCGCGCGCATGGCGGCGAATCCGCCAACAGACATGGGCGTGACGGCCGCTTCAGAGCCGCCGGCGATCATGGCATCGGCGTCGCCGTGCAGGATCATGCGGACCGAGTCGCCGATGGAGTTGGCGCTGGTGGCGCAGGCGGTTGCGGTTGCCGAGATGGGGCCCTTGGCGCCGTACCTAATACTGATCTGTCCGGCCGCCATGTTGATAATGGTCGCGGGAATGAAAAAGGGCGACATCTTGCGCGGGCCACCCTGCAACAGGTTTGAGTGCTCGCGCTCGATGATCTCGAATCCGCCGATGCCAGAGCCGATGAAGACGCCGATGCGGTCGGCGTTCTCTTCGGTGATCTGCAAACCGGACTGGGCCATCGCCTCCTCAGTGGCGGCAAAGGCGAAGTGGATGAAGCGGCCCATCTTGCGGGCCTCCTTCTTGTCCACAAAATTAAGAGCGTCGAAGTTCTTGACTTCGGCAGCGAAGGTGACCGGAAAGGCGGAAGCGTCAAAGCCCTGAATGGGCGCCAAGCCGCTGGCGCCGGCCAGAAGCTGCCGCCACACCTCGGGAGCAGTGTTGCCTACGCCGCACAGCAGTCCAAGGCCGGTTACGACGACTCTGCGAGCCGATACCTGGTCCAATGTGGCTTGCCTCAAAATGCTACTTGCCGCCTTTCGCGTTCTTCTCGATGTAGTCGGTCGCGTCCTTCACTGTCTTGATCTTTTCCGCGTCCTCATCGGGAATCTCCAGGTCAAAGGCTTCCTCGAATTGCATCACCAGTTCGACAACATCAAGCGAGTCCGCTCCCAGGTCTTCCTGGAACGACGCGCTGGGAGTCACCTCTGCTTCATCTACCTGAAGCTGCTCTACGATAATCTGCTTGACTTTCTCTTCCACTGCTGCTGCCATGCCTATCTCCTGTCTATAGAAAACACATACTTATTCCACGATCTGCACCACACCGCGCGGGCAGATTCCCAGTCGTTGAGCGCATCGCGACGGCCTATCTGAGCATTCTCATTGTTCCTGTGAGTTCATCCCGCGAGCAGCCACGTGCAGATCTTTCTTTCCCCCACTGGACTCTTCGATGAGGCATAGCCGGAGTCCCCGGCAAGCGGGCTCGCTCTAGGACCTAGACCGGCCGAACATAACCCTCATTTACCCGGACAAAAAATAACCCCAAAATAAGCGACCCAGAATACCTGTGGTTCAGAACTCCAAAGACTTCAGTCTACTGAGGGGTCCAAGTGGTGTAAAGTGCGGCAATGCCGTTTGTTCTCTTGATGCCGGCGGCAGCTCCAGGACTCTGGTCCCAGCCAATTTTTTCCGCAAGGCATTTGAGCGCGGCCTCTGCCGCCGCCGGTCCTTGCGTTCTCCGGACTGTATCATCCACAGACCTGCCCAGCGGTAAACGCATTCCATTAGCCCAACCTCCGATCTGAAAACCTTGCCCGCTGCGGATCCAGGCTTTTCCAACCCGGCTGCAATGGCAGATTGCCGGGTCCCAAGCTTTGGCGATTGTAGTGTCCCCTTTGACCTCAGCGGATTTAGGAAATAGGCGTATCTGAATCGTGCACCCTTATCCGCTTTTTCCACGGGCACGTTTGCTCTGAACGAGTAGAGTCAGGAAGAATGGGATTTAGTTTTCGTATGCTTACCATCGTTTTCA
>JASIJX010000093.1 GCA_030049955.1 Acidobacteriaceae bacterium | reverse complement strand
GCCGGCGCGGTTCTGCGCGGAACCGTGGCCTGCACCGGAAACCGCGGCTGCCGATATGCGGCTACGGATACCAAGGCGCACGCGGTCGAAATTGCCGGCCTGCTCGATGCAAGATTCAAAATCGACCAGCCCGTGAATCTCCACGTGACAGGCTGTCCTCACTCCTGCGCGCAGCACTATGTTGGCGACATCGGCCTTCTTGGCGCCAAGGTCAAGGGCGAGGAGGGCTATCAGGTTGTTATCGGCGGCGGATGTGACCAGGATCAAGGCCTGGCACGCGAGCTCATCCCATCTGTGGCATACACCGAGCTTCCTCCAATGCTGGAAGGCCTTTTTGCTGCATTTGAGGAGCGACGAAATCCCGATGAGTCTTTCCTTGAGTTCAGCCGGAGGCATAGCATCCCCGAACTTCAATCGTTTCTCACTGTGAAGGAGTCAGTGTCTCAATGACCGCTACAATTCCCTACCTTCCTGACAATGCTCCCTTCACACCCGAGCAGCGAGCTTGGCTCAACGGGTTGCTCGCAGGCATGTTTTCGAGCGCTCCGGCAGCCGTTGAAACCAGGACATCCCGGCGCGTTGCGATACTCTACGCATCACAATCGGGAACTGCAGAAGGGCTGGCGCGCAAATTAGCCAAGGAATTAAAGGCGCAAGGACATATCCCGGCAGTTTCCACGCTCGCCGGTTACACGCCAGCGGCTCTTGCCGCGGAATCGTGCGCGCTGATTATTGCAAGTACGTACGGCGATGGCGATGCCCCGGACGGCGTGCAGCCCTTCTACGAACAGCTCTGCCTGGAGCACTTTCCGTGCATGGAGAAGCTCTCCTATGCCGTCTTTGCGCTTGGTGACCGGCACTACGAGCAATTCTGCAAATTCGGGAAGGACATCGATGCCAAACTCGCTGCTTTGGGAGCAAATCGGCTTGCGGACCGCGTCGACTGTGACGTGGAGGTAGACAAACCATTCGCGCAATGGAAGGTCGCAATGATTACGCGCCTGAATGAGGATTCTTCCCTTCCATCAAGAAAGGCGCCAGCAACAACTAAGGAATTGAGCACCTCACAAGCCGCGGAATCCGTCACAGATTCCGAACCTCCGGCCGTCAAGGCCTTTTCGCGCGATCATCCATTGCTCGCTCCTGTGATCGATAAGAAGTCTCTGACGCATGTAACATCTACAAAATCCACGCTTCATGTTGCCTTTTCGATTGAAGGCACTGGGCTCCGCTATGAAGCTGGCGATGCATGCGGTGTTATCCCAACAAACGACCTGAATTTAGTTGCGGAGATCCTGCAAAAGCTGCGCTTCAACGGGAATGAACGGGCCCCGAGTGTGAAGGCGGGCACCACGACTCTTCACGATGCGCTGGCACGCGAACGTCAAATCACGCGTCTGAATCGCAAGATCATTCAGGGATATGCCACGCGCGGCAATTGCGCACAGCTTCTCGATTTGCTGCAGCCGGAGCACCAGGCCTCTCTCGATGCCTACGTTTACGATCGCGGCATCATCGACCTGCTTATCGAATACCCTGGCGTGATTGACGACCCCAGCGAGCTGGTGACGTTGCTGCCAAAGCTCACACCGAGGCTCTATTCCATCTCGTCCAGTCCCGCAGCACACGCCGGGCAGATCCACGCCACAGTTGCGGTCGTGCGGTTCACGGCCCACGACCGCGATCGAGGCGGTGTGTGTTCCACATTCTTTGCTGACCGGACTTCCATCGCGGACCGGCTCCCGATTTACATTCAACCGAACAAGAAATTCAAACTGCCGTTGGACCCAGACGCTCCGATCATTATGATCGGGCCTGGAACCGGCATCGCACCGTTTCGCGGCTTTCTGCATGAGCGTCGCGCATTGGGGCACAAGGGCAAGAATTGGCTTTTCTTTGGTGAACGCAGCTCAGCTACCGACTACTTGTACCGCGAAGAGCTGGAATCAATGTACGCGGACAGCCATTTAACGCGCCTTGACACCGCCTTCTCACGAGACAATGGTCACAAGATTTACGTCCAGGATCGAATGATGGAGCAAGCCCCGCAATTTTGGAGTTGGCTCCAGGAAGGCGCAAGCGTTTACGTTTGTGGCGACGCCTCGCGCATGGCGAAGGACGTGCATGGGACCCTCTGCCGAATTGTGCAGGAACAAGGCGCGATGTCAGCGCAGGCCGCTGAGGAATACGTTGGAACACTCAAAGAGGAACATCGATACCATCGCGATGTGTACTGATTGGGGGACGAATCCTACAGTCACAAGTCAATCCCTCCCAGGTTGAACATAACCACCACAATCAGGCGGTGACGTACGCCGACCCAGACCCCGTGCCGGCCCACTGTTACGGTCCACGCGGCTGGCTGCTGAAAAGCTGCGGCGCGCCGGATGCGATGGCGCGCTGCCTCCAGGCAACCTCGCGTGAGTCGTCATTACGGACCAGAATCTATGCCTCAATCCTCTCAAACGCCGTTATCTGCGTAAGAGTGCACAAACTTGCAACCAGTTCCACTGTGTACGCATCGAACACAGTCACTGCCCGATCAGCAGTCCTAGGAATAACGACCCTTCCACAATCTACCGGTATTCGAGGAGCACTCATCGAGTTTGAAGACGATGTTCCTCGCGCGGATATAAAGGCACCAATAGCCCCTCGTGTGTAGTGCGTCGTCTGCCATTGCCAATCGACAGCGTGGAATATGACATCAGCAGGTTGGCTCTTGACAATTGCACTTCTAGCCATTGCCGCTAACTCCACCTGCCTAATGGGACAAAGCGCCCCGCCCGCTCCCAACGTCATCTCGCAAACCAAGGACGCAAAGTCGCTCCAGCATGAATACCCAGCCGAGCCGCAGAAGCCCGGAAACCCCGATACAGACAAGACGTACGCGCTCACCGACTTGATCGATCTGGCCGAGCAGCAAAATCCTGAGACACGAGTCGCCTGGGAGGAAGCAAAATCGAGAGCCGATGTCTTGGGTATTGCCCGCAGCACGCTTTACCCGACCTTGACGGCCGTTGCCCTTGCCGTCTCTCTTCGTACGGCTACGCTTATTGGCGAGTACTTCCACCGTCAGACTGAAGCCATCTTTGAGCCCACGCTTAATGTGGAGTATCTCGTGCTCGACGTAGGCGGTCGCAGCGGAGAGATCGACGCAGCGAAAGCAAACTTACTGGCATCCGACTTTGCCTTCAACGACACCCATCGCCGCATCATCTATCAAGTCGCATCTGCCTATTATCGGCTCCTGAACGCAGAGGGCCAGCGCGCGGCTGCCGAGGTCAGTCTCGAGAACGCCAAGACTGTCGAAGAGGACGCAAGTGCGCGGCTCGCGAACGGCCTTGCCACCAAGCCCGATGAGTTGGAAGCTGCGGCGGCACGCGCGCATGCTGACTATGATCTCCAGGCCGCAATTGGGGCGGTGGACATCGCTCGCGGCGATCTCGCAACCGCAGTTGGCTCCGCGCCTGGGACTGTCTTCAAGGTCCAAAATATCGACCAGTTGCGACTTCCTACCGCAATAGCCGATTCCGTCGACCAGGAAATTGATCGCGCTTTCAGTCAGCGTCCTGACCTGCTCCAGCAACTGGCGCGTTTACGGGCTTCCGATGCCTCGATCAAAGAGGCGAAGTCCAGCTACTTTCCCTCTCTTAGCTTCGAGGGAGATGGTGGGTGGGTGCGGGCCTACGGTCAGCAGGATCTTCTCCCAGGAAGTTATGCAGGGGGATGGCTGTGGAACGCTCAGTTGAGCCTCAATTGGACTCTCTTCGACGGTGCGCGACGCGAGTACCGCATCGCGCAGGCCAACGCGGATAAGAAAGCAACCCAGGCGCAGATCGATTCGCTCCGCGATCAGATCGCAAATGAGGTATGGGCCGCCTACTCAGATATGCAGACCGCCCTGCACCAGCAGAAGGCCGCTACTGCGTTGTTGACGGCCTCCCAGCAATCGTATGAAGCCGCGCAGGAAGCCTATGGCTATGGTGTCCGCAATCTGCTCGATGTGGTCTCGGCGCAAAAAGCTCTGGCCGAGGCTCGCTCTGAAGACATCTCTGCTCGAACACAGTTGTTACTGCAGGTCACCAATCTCGCTTTCCGTACCGGCGATCTCATTCAGACGCAGCATTGGAGCCCCGTCCCATGAAGACGAACTTATGCGCCGGGAGGCAAAACCACTGCGTAAACCGTTGTCGCCGATGGTTGAGTCTCACCGTCGCGCTTTCCACAGCCGCGCTCACGGGTTGCAGGCGCTCGCCAACCTTCAACATACTGGGATCGTTCTTCCCCTCCTGGCTATTCTGTCTGTTCGCAGGCATCATCCTAGCCGTTGTCTCAAATCGTCTCTTTGTCCACTTTTCACTCGACAAGGAGATCCTCTGGCCGGTTGTTCTCTATCCGTGTATTGCGCTCTTCTCTGCGTGCGCGCTCTGGCTCATTTTGTTTAGCTGATTGGAGGACGGACCATGGCGGTCGACTCATCGCATATGCGTCCCCACATCATCGGCCGCGCCATCAGCATTGGAGTAATCGTCTGTACTGTCATCACCGCGATGCTTGTCATTCGCCAGACTGTCGTAAACCCGCGCACCGATGATGCTGAAGTTTTTGCGAATTACATCGGCATGGCTCCGCTGGTCAACGGTCCAGTGATGCGCCTGTATATCTCCGATAATGAGTGGGTCAAAGTAGGCGCTCCTTTGTTCGACATTGACGATCGTCCATATGCCTACGCTCTAGCCCACGCCCATTCCGACCAGCGCGCTCTTGAAGGAGAGATCGGCGACGAGCGCCGTCTCATCGCGGGAAAATCCAGTGGCGTGGATGTCGCCAAGGCCAACGTCCTTAGTGCGGAAGCCAGTCTCAACCGTGCCGGCGCCGCGGTGGAAGAAGCCAAGGCCGATGTTGTCAACGCAAAAGCTGCCGTCCAGCGCACCCAAGCGGAACTCAAATATGCGTCGGACAATCTGCACCGCATTCAGCCGCTTTTGGCCCGTGAGTTTGTCACTGTCGATCAGGTGGATCAGGCCCAGACGTTGCAGGCCTCACGCCTGCAAGCCGCAAATGAGGCCGAGGCGCAATTGGCTTTAGCAGAAGCCAGTCTGCTCGCTTCTGAAGCGCAAAACAAGCAGGCACAGGCTGTGCTCGATCAGAGCCATCGGCAGGTCCAGCAGGCGGCGCACAACGTAACCACGCTTAGACCTCTGGAAGGGCAGCTTCCCGGTAAGCAGGCGGCCATTGATACGGCCCAGTACGACTTTAACAATTGCCACGTTGTCGCGCCTTTTGATGCGCGCGTCACCAACCTCACCATTTCGCAGGGAGACTACGCAACTGCCGGCAAACCGGTTTTCACTCTCATCGATACCCGCATCTGGTGGGTCATTGCCAACTTCCGTGAAACTCAACTACACCACATACAGCCCGGAATGCCTGCTGACATCTACGTCATGTCTCGCCCAACGGCTCGCTACAAGGGTATTGTCGATAGCGTCGGATTCGGTGTCACACCGGATTCTGACATCGTTGGGCGTCTAACTGCACCAGGCCTCCCTGATGTGCAGCGCACCCTGAACTGGGTGCATCTGGCCTCTCGCTTTCCTGTGCGGATACGTATCCTGAATGGCCCGTCCGATGTCTTCCGCCTCGGCGAATCTGCCACCGTCATCATCCGCGGCAACGCGTCTCGCGAACCAGGGAAATAGGATATGGCTTCCGAGGCAATTCAGCTTCCCCATGCCGAACGGTTCAGAGAGTGGTTTCCCAACTTTCTCCGGAAGGAGCTCGCGCCCTATCCCGGCCGCGGAGCGCTCGTGGCACGCATGGTGATCTCCGCGACCCTCACCATGATCATTATCTTTACCTTCCGAATTCCGGAAGGTTTTGTGGGCGCGTTGACCGCATTCTTCTATTCGCATGAGAATCTCGTCTCCACGGCCCGATCGGCGGCCTTTCAGATAATCGCGTTCCTGGTCGGGGCTCTGTTCATCCCCGTCGGCGCGCGGCTGCTCGCTTCCACCCCTGAAACCCACTTTCTCTGGGTCGGATGCAGTTTGTTTATCGCATTTTTTCTCCTCCGTTGTCTCACCAACTATGGGTTGGCGCTCAACCTGGGGCTTCTTATCTCTATCGTTGTTATTATCTGGTACCTGCCCGGCCCCGCGGAAAGCAACGTTGAACTGACACTGTGGCTCGTTTTGGCCACGCTCATCGGGGCGGTGGTAACCCTCTGCGTCGAGGTGGTCTTCTACGCGATGTACGGTCGCGACGATCTCATGGATGGTTTTGATGCCCGCCTGAGCCTGATTGAAGACCTCATGACAAGTTACGGCCACGGACGAACCGCTTCACCTGCCACACAGGCCGGCCTCGCGCAGTTCGCCATCGTGGGAGCCGGATCACTCCGCAGTTACGTGGCCCGCTCAAACTACCCCCAGCTTTATCGCGTGCGGATGAGCACGCTTGTTGCTCTCATAGCGCGCGCCGTTGATTTCGCAGCCGGTCTCGCCAGTGCTTATCCCTCGTTGCCGGCTGGGCTCGAGGAGCGCGCTACTCGCATCAGCCGAAGCCTTGCCGATATTCGCCACTGCCTTCATACCCACGGTCAGCCTTGCGAGGCAACTCTCGAGGCGAAGCCCAGTCCTGCCACTCCGCTCTTGTCGGAACTCGAGTCGATGGTGTCGTTGATGCCTTCCATCTTTAGCAGTGAGCATGCTCCCGACCCTGGGCTCGAACCTCTTGATGACACGCCCGGCAGAAGCCCGATCTTCATTCACGACGCCTTCTCCAATCCCGAGTATCTCCGGTACACTCTTGGCGGCACATTGACGGCGATGCTCTGCTACGTACTTTATGTGTCGCTGGATTGGCCGAACCTCTCGACATCCATCACCACCTGCGTACTCACGGCGCTCACCACGATTGGAGCAGCGCGTCAGAAACAGATTCTCCGCGTTGGCGGCTTCATCCTTGGCGGGGTCGTCGCAGGTATCGGATCTCAGATCTTTATTCTTCCCTATATCGATTCCATTGGCGGATTCACCGTGCTCTTTGCCGCAGTGACGACCATCGCTGCGTGGATTAGTACGTCCAGTTCCCGGCTGTCGTATGCGGGCGCCATCGTTGCCTTTGCCTTCTTCCAGCTCCAGCTGAGCGACTTTTCCATTCAGACCAATCTCACATTTGCGCGCGACCGACTCTTGGGCATTCTTTTGGGTATCACCATGATGTGGCTCGTCTTTGAGCGCTTTTTTCCCCGGTCCGCCGCAGACGAGATGGTGCGCATTTTCGTTGCAAATCTTCGTCTGCTGGCGGATTTGTCCTCTGCCGCTCCGCGCGCCGGTCATCCTGAGGACATTTCGAAGATCCGCCACCAGCGCGAAGAAATTTATCGTCATTTTGGCGAAGTGAACGCACAATCAGACGCCGTTCCCTTTCAAACTGGCCCACTACGCGCGAGAGACATGGCTGCCCGTGATCGCATCCGCCGCTGGCAGGCTTCTTTACGAAGTTTTTACCTGCTCGACGTTCCGCTGCTCCAGTTTCGTCTTTTCGGCGGCGCCGATTCGGAGTCAATGCCCTTCAGTGCTTATGAGAACGACTTTCGCTTCGAGTGCGCGCGAATCTTCCGCGAGATGGCAGATAGTGTCGAGAACCAGCTTGCTACCCGCGTTCACCGTGTTGGCGCCACTGCCAGCCTCCTCCAGCGCGTCGATTCCACGTCGGCTGGAATTGCGGCCAAAGCCTCTGAGCGTGAACAGTCTCTGATCCGTCTTACTCGGACCATGGCACAACTCGTCGACCGTCTGCAATCTGAGGTTGCTTTCCAGGGACTGTACGATCTCCCACAAATCTCCACATCCCTGCCACCAGGAGCAGCGCCTGATAGCACCTGAGTTGTGCCGAACGGCAACGCACTCAGGCGGGCAATGGAATTGGCCGCGCTATACTTGAAGGCTCCGGAAGTGACGCGTCGCAATACGCGCGTGCACTTCATTCAACCTTTGAAAGAACGCATGGTGCGGGAAGCCGGCTACGGTCTATCGCTCGAAGGAGCATCTGCTGCAGACCTGGTGAAATCGATGAAAGTCAAAACCGAACGTCAGCATTCGACATCAAAAGTCGCATGAGCATGGTGAATCCACCAGGCCGGCGCCACGGTTTGAAGCCTAGTCAGCGACAAAATTGCGACATCAACGATCGCTGCACCGGTACTTCCGTGAAGGATAGCCATTAACAACACCGAAATGATCCATCAGCGGGCGCAGAGCATGCGGCCGCAGTCAGGAGGAGAAATGCAAATCGGCATGGTGGGGCTGGGACGCATGGGCGCAAATATGGTTCGGCGCATAATGCGGGCCGGCCACGAGTGTATTGTTTATGACGTCTTCCCAAAGGCGGTGGCAGAAATGACGGCGGAGAAGGCCGTCGGAAGTTCTTCGATGAGCGACCTTGTCGGGAAGCTGAAGGCGCCCCGTGCGGTGTGGATGATGGTTCCCGCGGCTGTAGTGGAAGAAACCATATCCGGTCTCGTTCAGCACCTTGAACCCGGGGATGTGCTGATTGACGGCGGGAACACGTGGTATGGAGACGATATCCGCCGAGCCAAGGAGCTGACGAAGAAGCGAATCCACTATGTGGATGTGGGCACAAGTGGAGGCGTGTGGGGACTGGAACGAGGCTATTGCATGATGATTGGCGGCGAGCCCGAAGCCGTGGAACGGCTCGATCCGATCTTTCGCGCGCTGGCGCCGGGAATGGGGGACATCCCGCGCACGCCGGGCCGGGAGAAGATTGGTGGTACTGCGGAGCAGGGATACTTGCACTGTGGTCCAAACGGAGCCGGACATTTCGTCAAGATGGTTCATAACGGGATCGAGTACGCCATCATGGCCGCGTACGCCGAGGGTCTGGGTGTTTTGCGCGATGCAAATGTCGGGAAACGCAAGGAAGAATCTGACGCCGAGACGACGCCGCTGCGCAACAAAGAGCAATATCAGTATGACCTCAACCTGCGCGACGTTGCGGAGGTATGGCGCCGTGGAAGCGTGATCGCCTCATGGCTTCTCGATTTGACTGCGGCAGCGCTCGCGACAGATCCCGACCTGTCGAAGTTCAGTGGCCGCGTTTCCGACTCGGGCGAAGGACGCTGGACGATCAAGGCAGCCATCGATGAGGCGGTGCCCGTCCCCGTTCTTTCCACCGCACTATACCAGCGTTTCGCTTCACGCGGAGAGGCCGACTATCAGGATAAATTGCTTTCTGCAATGCGTTTTGGCTTCGGCGGACATCTCGAAAAACCCGCCGGCAAATGAGTGCCAGCGAATCGCTCGAAGAGGAGGTCGAGAGTTGTGAGCAATTTCGATTCCGATGCCCTGGTATTTTTTGGCGCTACCGGCGATCTGGCATATAAGCAGATCTTTCCTGCGCTCCAGTCGATGGTGAAGCACGGTAAGTTGAATGTGCCTGTAGTTGGCGTCGCCAAGTCAGGCTGGAATCTGGACCAGTTGCGGGCGCGCGCCAAAGACAGCATTGAGAAGCACGGCGGTATCGACGCCGAGGCTTTTGGGAGACTCTGCAGCCTTTTGCGATACGTGGACGGCGATTATGAGGACAAGCAGACTTTCCAGAATCTCCGCAAAGAACTTGGCTCCGCGCAGAGACCGGCTCACTACCTGGCAATTCCACCAGTGATGTTTGAAACTGTCGTAAATCAATTAGCGAACGCCGGGTGCGTTGCCGCCGCGGGTTGCACGGGCGGGGCACGTGTCATTGTGGAGAAGCCGTTCGGGCACGATCTGGCTTCCGCGCAGCATCTCAACCGGATTCTGCACAGTGTTTTCTCCGAGCAATCCATCTTTCGCATCGATCACTATCTGGGAAAGCGCCCGGTGAACAATGTTGTAGTCTTTCGGTTTGCAAATGCGTTCATAGAGCCTTTCTGGAATCGCAACTACATAGCCGACGTGCAGATCACAATGGCCGAAGATTTCGGCGTACAAGGTCGCGGCTCATTCTACGACCATACAGGCGCCGTGCGGGACGTGGTGCAGAACCACTTGTTTCAGATCCTCTGCAACCTTGCGATGGAGCCTCCGGTGCGTACAGACAGTGAGAGCATGCGCGACGAAAAGGTAAAAGTTCTGAAAGCCATACCTGCGCTCGGGAAAGGGGATATAGTGCGCGGGCAATTCCGGGGCTATCGCGAAGAAAAAGGCGTAGCACCCAATTCTGACGTTGAAACGTTTGCTGCGATTCGCCTCGCAATCAACTCCTCGCGCTGGAGGGGGGTTCCGTTTTACATCCGCGCCGGCAAGAATCTGCCGATTACATGTACGGAAATTCTTGCACGTTTAAAAGACTCACCGACTGTGTTTCAGGGCGACGCGCCCAGCCCGAATTACCTGCGATTCAGAATCAGCCCGGACATGACCATTGCAGTGGGTACAACTGTCATGGGACTTAGCGAGACAATGGAAGGCAAAGCGGTCGAAATGATCGCAAGCTACCAACCGTACCCCGGAGAGATGGCGGCATACGAACACGTGCTGGGAGATGCAATGGTAGGAGATGCGAGCCACTTCGCTCGAGAAGACTACGTGGAAGAGGCCTGGCGAATTGTGGATCCAGTCTTGAAATCTCCAACGCCTTTATACGAGTACGATAGCCATACTTGGGGCCCGAGTCAGGTGTCGGAACTGTTGGAACCTCCTGGTGGTTGGCACAATCCGGCACAAGGCGCTCCTGGGTCATAGACTGGAGTGGCTGGAGATGCGCTCGCTCACACTGGAGGCTCTCTACTGTGTCTCTTGAGCGAGCTTCACGTCCGTCGATCAAGCTCAAAGAGCCTTGACCGCCAAAATCTCCATCTAGCGCGCGCCGTCACTCATCTGCAAGCGGGTGTGACGCAGATCGGGTCGCGTCTCCCAGGCACGCTTCACCAGCTCAGGAAGCGGAATTTCGATCTCGGCAGCAGCGCGTCTGTTGCCGCGATATCGGCTGCATTGCCGGCAGCATTTGCGAGTGACTGCGGATCCAGCAGCGCTCGAAGG
>JASIJX010000587.1 GCA_030049955.1 Acidobacteriaceae bacterium | reverse complement strand
CGCGCGCTCAGCACATCTTCACGCGTTAGGCGATATTCGCCGTAAATGCGGCGGGTTTCGCGCACTCCGATCTGGGTGCTGAAGGCGACAATGCGCGCATTTTCGTAGCCGGGGATCATGTCGCGCAGAAAGCGCTCGTATTCGAGAGCCTGGCTGCGGCCATCGATCTCAGCTCTGGTCAGATCGAATGTGTTGGTGGGATCGGTAACGGAGACGCGGGTCATGATGGTGGCCAGCACCGTGTCAATCGGTGTGATGTGGATGCTTCCCTCGCGGCGGGGCAGATCATAGCTGCCGCTCCCGGCCGCGCGCTCCAATAATTCAACAAATAGCTTGCGGGGAATCGATTTGGCTTGCGCAGTATCGACATTGGCCAGGCGAAACGTCGTGGTTAGGGTCTGCGCCGGATCGATTTCGCCTGCGCGTTCAAACGGTACCTCACTTCGCGCACACACATCCGCATCGCCGGTGGCGTCGACCACACAGCGGGTCTGGATCACCCCGAGCCCTGACTTTCCATCGACGATAAGGCCGGTAATGCGATTTCCCTCGAGCACCACGTCGGTGACGAAGGAATGAAGAAGAATGTCGACGCCCGCTTCCATGGCGAGCCGCTCCCAAGCCACTTTAAGGAACTCTGGATTGTAGGTAATCCCTGTGCCTGCTCCGAAGGTGTTGGGACGCTCGATCACTCTATCCAAGCGCCGCAACTGGTTGAGAAGATCGTCTGGTACGCCGCTTACGACTTTCTTCGGCTGCGCGCCCGGAGTATAGAAGCCATAGAACGTGTCGAGTACAGCGGTGCTTGTACCGCCGAGAAACCCGTATCGTTCGAGCAGCATGACGCGCCCGTGTGCAAGCCGTTGCTGCGCAGTGCGAGCGGCGGCGATAGCCGCCATCGATCCTGCCGACCCTGACCCGGCAACCACCACGTCTACCGACGCGAGAATGGGAAGTTTTTTAGTGTACAGGTGCATCCATTGACCTCGCTGAGTGCGTGCTGGTAAGAACGGCTGTGCGTGGATACAGGTCTTTGACTTGCCTGTACAGATCTAGGTAAAGAGCGAAGGCTTCTTGGTACAACGGTGCATGAGAGCCATCGGGCGAGTAAGAAGCGCGCAGCCGCGCGTGTGCTTTCTGCATCGCGGGAAGAGATCCAAGCCCGGCGCCTGCTGCGGCAAGCAAAGCACTGCCCAGCGCTGCACCGCCGTTTTCGTCCATCACGTGCACAGAGATTCCGGTGACATCGGCGATGATCTGGCAGAGAAGGGCATTGCGCGAAGGGCCGCCGACTGCGAGCAACTGGCGCGGCGCTGCCCCGGCTGTTCGGGCGATGGAAAGATTGTGCTGAATGGCAAATGCCAATCCCTCGAGCACGGCGCGGAATAAATGCGCTCGTCCCATTTCTGCCGTCAGGCCGAAGAACACGCCTCGGGCGAAGCCATCGTTAATGGGTTGGAGTTCACCGGCAAGATAAGGAAGGAAGATGAGGCCGCTGGTGCCTGGAGCGAGTTGAGACGCGTTGTTCAAAAGATCGAGATCTTCTGATGTTGCATCAGTGCCGAGAATCTTGCGGATCCACTGAATGGAAAGGCCGCCGGAACTCATGGAACCGCCAATTAGGTTGACCTCAGGCAGCACATGAGGAAATGCAAGCAGCTGGGAATGCACGGTCGTCTTAGCAGCAGGCACGTAAACGGTACTTGCTGTCCCGAGCGAAAGCTGTCCCGTATCAGGGGTGAATACTCCCATGGCCAGGCCCGCCGAACTGGTATCTTCGCCTCCGCCTACTACGGGAACTCCCGCAGGAATGCCGCTCTCTCCTTCGGCCTGCGGCGTAACAGTTCCAATCACTTCGGTACATTCGGCAAGGTCGCAATAGACATGCATCGGAAGGTTAAGAAGGGCTAGCAGTTCATGTGACCAACTGCGGCCGGCCAGATCGTAACCTAACAGAATGCCGCCATCCGAATGGTTCATCACCGCCCTGCCACTCAGGCAAAAGGTGATGAATGCAGTCGGTGTAAGAACCTTCCAAGTCCTTGCCCAGATATCTGGCTCATTATGCTGGATCCAGCGCACCTTGGGCTCGAAGTTGTAGCTCCCAGGAAGCTTTCCGCTGATGCGGACGATTTGGTCCCCGTGCCTCTCCTGCAGTTCGGCAGCATCAGCAGCAGAACGCTGGTCTAGCCAAAGGATGGCGGGACGAAGCACCGCTCCGCCGCGATCTATGGCAACTGCTCCCACGCCTTGCCCGCTCACTGCTACTGCTGCAATGCGCTCGCGAGCGTCAGGATAAGCTGCAAACAAAGAGCGCGTGCACCGACACAAAGCTCTCCACCAGTCCAGCGGATTTTGTTCCGCCCATTGGGTCCGTGGGACATCGTATTGGTAAGACGACGACGCTTGCCAAAGGATCTGCCCGCGCACGTCGGCAAGCACCGCTTTGGTTGTGCCGGTGCCGATATCGATTCCGAGTGCCAGGTCAGGATGGCTCATCCATTTACACTGCTGAACGCGAGCGCCCGCGCCGGGTTGTGGATAAGCACTTGATCGATCTGCTGCTGCGAGAATCCCTCACGCCGCATTCGCCCAGTAAAGTGTTCAACAATGTAGGCGATGCCAGGTCCGCCGCCATAAGCCTTCCAGTAGGAGCGTCGAGCTGTGTCACCGCCGAGCAAGAGGTGGTCTCCGAGCCCTGCATCGAACATTCCGCGCATGAGCGCCAACAGGCTTGATTCAGGAAAATACTTCACCCGGCCGGGTCCGTCGTACTCCAGGAACGCTCCCGCTTGGGCCACTTCCTTGTGCAGCGCAAGATCGGGATTGCGATCCATGTGCGACAAAACTACGCGGTTGGGCTTAACCCCGAGTCCATCGAGTAGTCCAAGCTGCGCCATCGCCATAGTGCCCATCTCAGTGTGAGTAAGAACTGGCGCACCGGTCTGCAAGTGGGCTTTCGCGGCCGCCCGGCATGCCAGTCGGGTCGAAGAATCGATGAGCTGGTAGTCGGATGCTACTTTGATCACGCCTGCACGCGCTTGACTGCGCCGCAGAAGCGGGCCGTTATAGCTGTTCTGCTCCATTCCGATCTCGATCTCGTCGATCAGCAACTGCGCAACTTCATCGGCGGAGTACTGAAAACGCCAGTGGGTATCGAGATAATAGCGGGTCTTGTGAAATCCGGTTGCAGCAATGATGTTCACCTTGCTTTCGCGCGCAATCCGGATCAGCGCATCGGGATCTCTGCCGATGCCGATCGGAGCCGTATCCACTATGCTTCCGCCGCCGAAGGAGCGATACTCTGACAACTCTTCGACGGCCTTTGCCGGATCATCCAGGCGGAAATCAGGCTCCCTGACCAGAATCAGGTCGCCGCGGATCATCACGTGCTCATGCGCATTTGTCGCGCCAAGAGTCGCAACATCCACGTCGCCGAGAACGGTTCGCGCAAATTTCACGACTTTCCTCCGAGCGGCTGCGTGCTTAGCCGTTCCGCGAGTCGATTACCGCTTTTCCTAAGCCGTCCCCGAAGCGTCACTTCATACTGGTAACGGTCGCCGCGCGATGTCACCACCGCCAGCTCCATAGGAGTGCCGTCCTCGAGGTAGCTCAGCCGGCGCACCGAAAGCACTGGAGCCTTCCTGTCGATCTTGAGAACGGCTGCTTCTTCGTCTGTAGCCGGACGGCCGCCGACGGTATCCACAGCCATCGCGGCAATCAGGCCGTATTGGTTTTCGAGCAGGTCGTACAGCGACTCCTGGTCGAACTTGCTTTTGGTGAATCCCGGCACCAGTCTCGACGGAATGTAGTTGATCATGTAAGAAATCGGCTCGCGCTGCGCCAGGCGCACGCGCTGTATCCGGACCACCTTCTCCGCTGCCGTCAGTCGCAATGCATCTGCAACATGGGAAGGCGCGGTTTCTTCGGTGCATTTGCGATGTGCCGTGCGCGGCACAAATCCCAGGCGCTTCAACTGATCGGTCCAGCTGGTGATCAGGCTGAGCTCGTGGGTCAGCTTGGAGCGCTGAACGAAGGTGCCTTTACCCTGCTGGCGCATCAGCAATCCCTCCGCAGCAAGCTCCTCGATGGCGCGGCGGATTGTGATGCGGCTCACGCCGAAACGCTTTTCGAGCTCAGCTTCCACCGGAATGGGCTCTCCCTGTTCCATCTGGTCGAGTTCCGTCCGGAGCCGTTCGCGAATTTGAACATAAAGTGGAATGCCGCTGGTTGTGTCGAGTCGCATCCGATTCTCTCCCTTGGATTTATTGCCGCGCAATAGGTGTACGACTGAAAGGCCTAATCATCATAGGCTAAATTGACTCACTTGCCGCCATCCTCTTTCAGGGGGCTTGCCAACCTCGAACTTCATTATAATGACATAAAATCCTGTTGACAAGTCTATGCTCCTATTTTATCGTTGCAAAGATCAAGAACTCCTCCGCATTGGAGGCCGCTTAAACAAGAGGGCGGAATCAAGGATTCTGCTGCTGGCGGCGTTGTGTTGCGCGTGCCTGCTCGCGCCAAGATATGTTTTTGGCCAGGCAGACCACGGGGGCTCAGTGGCGACGTCACCGGTGCGGTTTTGCTTAGCAAGAATTGCCCTAACCAGGGTGCTCCCGTTACCGCAACAGGCCAGTGTTGCGTGCAACATCGATCTGTGGCCATGAAGAAAGGTTTCAACCAACGCTTTCAGGAAGGATAATTCAGATGAGGATGTTAGCCAGGTACCTGAGGCACAATTTCAACAAGATCAATGTGCCCATTCTCGCAGTAACTGCGGTGCTCGCCATGGTGGCGTGCTGCCAAATGGCGTTCGCGCAGAGCGGCGCCGGCTCCATTCAGGGCACGGTGACGGATTCGACTGGTGGCGTTATTCCAGGAGCCTTGGTCCACGTAGTCAACCGGGCAACTGCTGTATCGACCAACACCAAATCTGACAGTGCTGGTTTTTACCAGGTGCCGGATCTCTTCACAGGTACCTACGACATAACGGTCTCCTCGCCGGGATTTAAGTCCTACACAACCTCAATTGACCTCCTGGTAGCTCAGGATGCAGTTGTTAATCCGGCGCTGCCCGTGGGAGCGGTAACGCAGCAGGTTACTGTAGCCGGGAACGCCGTTCAGCTCACTACTACTGACAGCGGCGCCATCTTCTCGACGCTTGAAAACAACCGAATTAACCAGCTCCCGGAGAATGGACGCCTTTTGACCAACCTCACAGGGTTGACCACGCCCGGCCTCGAAATATCAGACAACGAGCAAAGGGTCAACGGCATACAAGAAGAGGGGTTGCAATATGTGGCTGACGGAGTGACAACAACCAATATCCACTATGGAGGGGAGACCACCCCCAGAACACAGTTGCCAGATCCGGACTCGGTCCAGGAAGTGCAATTGAATGTCAGTGGCGCCGGCGCCCAGTACTCTACGCCGGCCACTGCCATCATAACGACGAAATCGGGCACCAACGACCTGCATGGCACCTTCTTTGAAACGGCGGAGAATAACGCCATCGGCGTGTCAAAGGTCCGGCAGGATCCCTACAACTTTACCGCACCCCCGCTCATCCGCAACGAATTTGGCGCTAGCGCAGGTGGGCCGATCATTTTGCCCCATGTATACCACGGGAAAGATAAGTCATTCTGGTTCTTCGCCTACGAGCGGTTCTCTGAATCAACCAGGGCTGTTGCGAACTACGCGGTGCCAACGATGGCCATGCGCCAGGGCAACTTCAGCGGAGTGACCAACGGTGCGGGCGTACCCCAGACGATCTATGATCCGTCGACAACGATTGCGTCCAATTCCCCATGCGCCGCGAGCGGAGTGAGCCAACAATACTGCCGTACACCTTTTCCGAACAACACGATTCCAAGCTCGGAAGAGTCGCCGACCGCGAAGATTTTTTACGACCTGATGCCCCAGCCGACGTCGGCCGCGAATCCTCTGGTCGCGGACAATCTCACCTCATCCAGTAACGTCTTAGAAGTGGTCCCTCAGGCGACCTTCCGCCTCGATCATGTATTCGATGACAACAACCGCGCATATCTGCGCTTTAGCGACGTTGACCAAACTGCGGATATCGGCGGTTCTCCGCGCAGCCTGGCCGCCGACGGCATTCCAGCCGGAGCGGCGGAGGGCTATACAAATAACCCCGGTCAGTCCTTTTTTACGGCCATCGGCTACACGCATACCTTCTCTCCGACATTCTTCGCTGAAACCATCGCCGGCGAGCAGTGGTATGACGACAAGAACCTTACCGGTTACGACTCCACCGCCAATTACGAATCAAAACTGGGCCTGCCTAACAACTTTGGTGAGGCTGGCTTCCCGACCGTGAGCGGCCCCATCAATGGCCTCACCTCCAGTCAAGCCAACACCGTGACGGACCAGATCATCTGGAATCTCGACGAGAACTTGACCAAGATCGTGGGTCCGCATCAGTTGCATTTTGGCGGACGCTGGGAACACGTACGTCTGGCCGAACTGCCCCAGGGATTGGCGGACGCAGTGACGATCGGGGCCCTCCCCACCGGCCTCTATGAAGCCTCGTCGGCCGGGAATTACGATGATTCGCCCAATGCAGGCCTGGCCGACGCCAGCATGTTCCTGGGCTCACCGACCAGTTATACCGTCAATCTGGAACCGCCTCACGACCACTATCACTGGAATGAGCTGGACGGCTACTTCCAGGACGACTATCACGTGAGCCGAAACCTGACTCTCAATCTCGGCGTGCGCTACGAGGCCCATCCTGCCATATGGAATAAATACGGGCTGGTGAATAGCTTCGACCTCAAGAACGACGCCATGGTGCTGGCAGTTCCGCCCGCCACTCTGATCGCCGAGGGCTACACCACTCAGGCGATCATCACCAACGATGAGAACATCGGCGTCAAGTTTGAGACTCCACAGGAGGCCGGAATGCCGGCCGCGCTGATGGATAACTACAACCTTAATTTCCTTCCCCGCGGCGGCTTTGCCTACCAGCTCAGCGGAAAGCTCGGTACAGTGATCCGCGGGGCATACGGGCGATATCTCTTCAACGCGGCCGCGCAGAATTTCTTAAATCACCCCCAAAAGAACAACCCTCTGACCGCCACCTACTCGATGAACTATTCGAGTGCCGCTCAGGCCATCGACGGATTGCCCAACGAGTTGTTGCGGTATAACGATCCCGTCCAATTAGGCGAAATGGGAGTGAACCAAGCCAACGCAGTGAATACCGGGACAACCAACTCCATTCTTCCGGGTATCTCGTTGTGGTCCGACACACCCGACTGGGCGCCCCTGGATACCAGTACGGCGAACTTTACCGTCGAGCAGCCGTTCAAGGGCAATTCGGTGCTGCGGGTAAGTTGGGTGTGGTCCCACACGACCAACCTGGATATCGCCGACGATTTCAACTTCCACCCCAGCACATATCAGTGGGAGATGTCACACGGCACTGTCCCGCCGAATGGAGGAGCTTCGGTGATCGGCACCCCTCAACAAAATACCTATGCCACCACGGCGACCGGACCTTACGACCAGACCACCTGGGCCAGCGGTACCGCCATGCATACGGAAAACGGCGTGATGAATAATAACTCGCTGCAGGCGAACTACCAGCGGCTCTTCCATCACGGGATTGCCTTCCAGATCTACTACGTATTCGCGAAGACTTTACAGACGGGCGGCCCCACCGAGGCGCCTAATTCTGGAACCGCAACATTGTATCCCTACGCCGATTATCCAGGCGGCGAGGGCACGGTGGCCACCATGACCTCGCCCTACGGAACGATCGGCTCCTCCAGGGTTATGCCGCCCCCACCCGCTAACGTACCGAACTGGCAAATGTACAAGACCGCGGAGCACGCTGAGCTCTACTGGGTGGACGGCACCCTTCCCTACCACCACGTCCAATTCAACGGCGTCGTAGATCTGCCTTTTGGGCGCGGCAAGCGGTTCTTCGGGAATGTCAATCGTTTTGTGGACGAGGCGATCGGAGGCTTCCAGATTGCCGGCGACGGCAGCGTCGTGTCTCAAGTCTACAATGCCCCCAACTTCCACTGGGGGCCTGTGAGCCCGATCCATATCTATAAGCACAAGTACCCGATCACAGATTGCACCAGCGGCGTCTGCTACAAAGGATTTCTGTGGAGCAACGCCTATATACCTCCTACGGATCTTCCCGCACCGCTGGGCACCTGTACCACTAACTGCGTCACGGGAGTTCCCGCCAGCTACGTGCCGGCCCAGACCCCGATCGACAATACGCCTGGCACCACATACTACCAGGACGACGAAGTGCAAATTACCGCACCGAACCTGAACGGCGGGAAACCCACTAACATCGCTTACGATGCCGGCCCACTCGCCGCGCATTACTACGACAACAAAGTGTTGAATGGTCCCATGAACTGGGTAGCTGATGCTTCCATCTTCAAGGTTTTCCCAATCACGGAAAGAGTAAACCTGCGCATCAATACGGATGCATTCAACGTGTTCAACCATCAAGGGTATAACAACCCGAGTGCTAATAACGGAGAGGAGATAGTCCAGCCGGGTGTCGGCCAGGCCAGCTCTTACAACCCCCCGCGGCAAATACAAATCACAGCGAGGGTAACTTTCTAAGGCAGGTGCTTCAAAGCCGAGGCATAACATAAGAAGCCGGGCGGGGTGATCAAACTGCGTTCCTATAGGCAACCCTACGAGCAAACGAGACGGCGACAGGCGTCTCGTTTGCGCAACTAATTATGGTAAGACCCTTCAGAGCCTCTTTCAGGAGGAGGTTCCAGACCGCCTTCTGCTATTGCGGTCAAAAGTCGTGGTAGTGAGCGGGAAGCAAGAGATCAAGGACACAGCATGCAATCGGAGAATCGTCGCGAGTTCTTAAAGCAAATGGCCGCAGGTGGTGCGTTACTAGCGGGCCCAACACTATCCGCGACCCCCGAGTCCGACCCAAATGCGAAGGAGGCTCCTTCGCCGGCGGTGAGGAGGCCCAATATTGTTCTTTTCGTGGCGGATGAGGCACGTGCCGACTTTATCGGCGCATCCCGCGCCAATTACTTCGCGAAGACGCCGAACCTCGACAAGCTTGCAGAGCGTGGCACAGTTTTTACCCATGCGGTGACCAATCAGCCACTCTGCTCTCCTGCGCGAGCCTGC
>JASIJX010000586.1 GCA_030049955.1 Acidobacteriaceae bacterium | reverse complement strand
GGACACGCTCATTGTGTAGCTCTGCCCGGCGCTTTGCTTTCCGCGGCACGCCACTCCTCGGCAGTCATCACGCAGCGAAACCCAAGATGGTTCGTGCCGGTATCAATGTCTCCCTTTCCGCGCGTGCCAACCATGTAGCGTGAGCAGTATTGATCGGTGCACAGGAACGATCCGCCGCGCTGAACCTTTTTCTGATGACCTGGCTCGTCGGGATCCCAAGCTGAATCTGGCCCCTGCGGATTGTGCGCGACTGCACGTCGCGCGGCGAGCTGCTGATAGTAGTCCGGACGGTACCAGTCGCTCGTCCACTGCCACACGTCGCCCGCCATATCGTAGAGGCCGTATCCGTTCGGAGGAAATTTCGCGACGGGCGAGATTCCGGCGTATCCATCGGAGCCGGTGTCCTTATCTGGGAAATGGCCCTCGAAGGTATTGGCCATCCACTTGCCATTAGGGCGAAATTCATCACCCCATACGTAAGGCTTGCCGGCCAATCCGCCGCGCGCGGCGAACTCCCACTCTGCCTCCGTGGGAAGCCTCTTGCCCGCCCATTTTGCGTACGCGACGGCATCCTCCCAGCCGATGTGCACTACCGGGTAATTGCTCTTGCCGGCGATGCTGCTGCCGGGTCCGAATGGGTGGCGCCAGTTTGCACCGCGCACATACGTCCACCACTGGAGGTGATTGTCGAGAGAAACCGGATGATCGGGTGGAGCGAAGACGACCGAGCCGGCGACAAGATTTTCCGGTGGCGCTCCGGGATAATCTTCAGCACGAGGCTTACGTTCGGCGACGGTGACATATCCGGTGGCCCTCACGAACCTTGCGAACTGGGCATTCGTAACATCGGTCTTATCCATGAAGAAGCCGTCGACGTAGACACGATGCACGGGACGCGAATCGATCGTCGCCTTCATGCCCACATCGTTCGTGTCCGGCGGATCCTGTGCTCCCATGGAGAATTCGCCACCAGGAATCCAGACCATTCCAGGTGGAGCTTGGCCGGGAGCTGGAGTCATGTTGGGAATGCTGGGGCCGAAACGTGGCTTTTGGGAGAATTTGGACACGGCCGAAGCCGGAATGTCGGCGGCTGAGGCTGAACCAGAGCCTTCAAAAGGCTGCACAGATGCAGTGTTCGACTCTATCGGCTCCGGACGTCTGAAAATCGCGATGCCTGCTGCTCCGGCGAGGATTACAACCAGGTTAATGATCCACAGAATCTCGCGTCGAGATCGGATCTTCCTGCGCTGTCTGTCTGCTGCCATTTGCTTCGCCATCGCCAGCCTCGCGTGGTTATGCCTTGGGATCAATGGAAGCTGCAGGACAGGATTGGGCGGACGGTTCTCGAGATCGCTACTGCGAGACCGGCGTGTAGTTGGAATTGATGGTTGTGATCTGAATCTGTTTCGACGGCGCTTCCAGGACGGTCTGCCGCACATAGTTGGTGCCATCGGGAAGACTGGCGAACTGATTCTTCATCGTTACGACATCATTCTTTGGATCGTCGAGGTAAGTATGTACGTTATAGCTGACTAACTTCTTCGCATCCGTATCGAATCCGAAGGAGATCATGTCCCCGGGCTTGTAGTAATCAGTAAAGCTGAGAGTGACGATGCCGTGCGATGCGGTTAGGCTCGCATTTCCGGCTTGCTTTGAGGCCTTGATCATCTGCGGGTCGGGCGGAGCGTAATGGCTGATCAGCTCTTTCATGCGCTCAGCTTCGTCCTGTACCTCTTCCTTCTTCTTCGCGACGATTTTTCCTCTGATTCCGCCGGGAGTTTGCGCGGAAGGCTCGACGCCGACCGGAGTCTTGACCACCTCGCCATCAGCACCGTAGCGGCACTCCATCTGCTGGTCTTTGCGTACCTTGCCCTTGACGCTGACTTCCGTCGACTGCACCCATTGGTACTTCATCTGCTTCTGGCGGTTTGCCGCCATCGCCTGTTTCAGCTCGCTGACATGCTGCTGCGCTGGCGTATTTCCGGCCGGCTGCTGCCGGCACCATGCAACGGAGAGCGGCAGAGCGACGATGAAGGCGAGGACTGCTGGAATGCGAAATCTCATAAGACGCTCCTTCCCGGCAGTAGTTGCGGCGAAAGCCGCTCTGTTAGGAGTAACGTTTCAACCTATGGGTAAGTGAGAACTCGATAGACGAGAGTCGTGCCCTAGTCATGCCTCCCTGGGCAGACCGCAAATCAGCCGGGTACGGCAGACCCGCGCAATCAGCATAGTCTCATCACAGAGAGCCGCAACTGTCAGTATTGACAGCGCCTCGGAGCTGTTTCTCCATAAGGGCTTTCGGGCGACCCGCCGTCTTCGCATGGCGAGTTGCCTCGCTGCTTTTTTGGCGCCTCGGCAGCGCCAGGCTCACCTCTGCTGTAACAGCTGTTCCCTCCCCGGGCTCCGAGATGACAGATAGTTTGCCGCCCACGATACGCAGACGCTCCTCCATCGTCACCAGCCCGAGACCTGGAGGCGTCTTCGCAGGGTCAAACCCAGCGCCATTGTCCTTGACCCGCAGCGTGAGCAACTCTCGGCTTGCTGCAAAACGCACTGCCGCCTGCGAGGAAGAGCTGTGCTTAACGACGTTGCTCAGGGCCTCCTGAGCAACACGATAAAAGCAGAGAGAGACATCCCTGTCGAGATCGGCACGAATTTCGTCCATCTGGAGATTGACTTCCAGGTCATGGCGCTGCGCAATCTGCTGACACAGTTCCCTGAGTGCCTCACGAAGACCGAGATGCTCAAACTTTGAGGAATGCAGGCGGTGGGAAAGGCCGTGAACATCGGAGATGACAATCCGCAACTCCTCAAGGGCGTCCTCGAACTTCTGATCGCCGTCCTGGCGGCTTGCCCCACGCCTCCAGTTCAGGGAACCCAGCTCCACGGAGACCAGCGAAAGGCGCTGGCCAATGTCGTCGTGCAACTCGCGAGCGAGATGCCTGCGTTCCTCCTCGCCCGCATGAATGAGCCTTCGGGTAAGCCTGCGGACGGTCTGGTCCGAGAGTTTGCGCTTCCGCATCTGAAGCATCAGCAGCACGATAAGCGCTGACTGCGCCAACAGAAGAACAACACCAGCGGGGACGAAGCCACCGAGATAGGATTCGCGTTCCGTGGGCGCCGGGAGGAGAGCCGCTGTTTCGGCGGGCTCGTCAAAGATCTGAAGCTCCGGCAGGTAAACTGCGTTCGCCGCACCGATGGTGGCGGGATGGCGGAGGTTCTCCGCGTGGAAAGACAGGATTGCGCTTCTCTCCTGGCACATCGTCGCCAGCGGCAAAAAGGCAGCGATGGCAAATGCGAACAGGAGGCATGGGGACGCCATCTGAAATCGCATCTGCTCACAGAGTACGAGCTTCCAGACGGTTCTGATTCGCGCTCCCAGGTGCAGAAAGTCGAAGCGCATGGCGACCAGCCGGAATCGTCGTTGAGGCAATGAACTCGGAACAATTTCTAAAGGGCTGCGAATCTGATACACCGCTTCCTGATTCGCATGCGGCGCCTGCTTGTTGCAAGCAGTGATGCGAATCCGGGCCCGGCGGTTGCCGTGGCACAAAAGCTGCGGCGAGTTGCGGCTCGTCGCGCTTGACCATCCGGGACTCCAGCCTGGCGCACGGAATATTGTCTTTACACTGTCACTTCATAAAGAACAGTTGGCCGCCGGCATTGGTGGAGGATGCCCTTATCTCGCGATCGCGTGGTCATGAGCGTCGAATGTACTCAAGAACTTAGCGGCGAGAAGAACTGCCGTCCTGCCAGCGCCTCCTGGACGGCGGTGACAAGGTCGATATGCATGCGCCGCTTGATGACATAGCTGGCTCCAAGCTTCCGCGCCGCGTACTGGTAGTCTACGTCTTCGACAATCGTGAGGAAGAGGATTTTCGCTTTAACCCCAGCCCGTTGCAATTGCCTTACGCTTTGAAAGCCACTTATTCCCGGCATTCCAATGTCCATAACCACGATGTCCGGCTCGCAGGTCAACGCGGTATCGATCGCCTTCTGCGGGTCGGTCATCGTGGCTACAAT
>JASIJX010000092.1 GCA_030049955.1 Acidobacteriaceae bacterium | reverse complement strand
GTCGAAATCCGGCGCGCTTCAGTCCGCCAACCTGAGTGAACGCGCGGAAGCGGGAATCCGCCGCAGGCGGAAACCGTAAAAAGTCGAGCGGGCGCAGCGCCCCTCAGGAAAAATGACATCATTGCAGAGCCTGAACTCAAAAAATCGACCGCAAAGGCTTACCGGACCGCGCGCAGAATTGCCTCAAACGCCGGCCGCAGCAAGAGCAGGCTGAGATAAAGTAGCGCTGCCCCTAAAAGAGCATTGTACTCGCGGTGGCGCAGATAAAGCGCCAGAGAAAAACGCCCGGAAGCTGCGTTATCAACGCCGGAAGTGCTTTGTGCTGCGCCAGATAGAGGTGCAGACGCGGGCTGCGCCGGGCTCAGCCGCGGGATGAGCCGCGGGACGCGTTGGCAGTATTCGCCGAACTCCGGAAAGGTGGCGCGCAGGAAGGCTTCTTCCGAGGCGATGACCGGAACATAGATGATGGCGAAGCCCGCGGCCAGAACCGCTGCTACCAGCCAACTGCCGAGAGCTACGGCAAACCCGGCTGCGATCAAAATCGACCCGAGATAGAGCGGGTTGCGCGTGTGGGCGTAGGGGCCTGTCTGGGTGAGCTCGCGGTTTTTCTTGACATAGCCTGAGGCATAGGCGCGCAGAGCCAGCCCGGGCACGACGAGGATGAGACTGGCAGCGATGGCCGCAGGGCGCGGCGCATGACGCCAGAGCTCGAACAAATAAAGAGCCGCGGTGACAAAGCCGAGCGGAACGCGGATTCGCCTCGCAACCCTTTGCCAGCGCTGCGCGCGGCAATCCTTTGGAGGGGTGTTTGGGCTCGACGTCATTGCGCCCTCCGCGCTTTTTCGCCGCCCAGTAAGCTGTCGGCGGCGCGCAGCACTTCATCAGGCAGGATGGTGAGCAGGCCCAGTTCCGGTGCGGAGCGGCGCGCGTGGTCGCGGCGGCTGAAGGGGCTGCGCAACACGGCAAACTGCGTGCCGTAGGGCCCATTGCGGCTGGGGTCAGTGGGCCCGTAGATGCCCACCACGGGCCGGCCCAACGCGCAGGCCAGGTGCAGCGGGCCAGTGTCGCCGGCGACGCACAGGGCGATGCGCCGCGTAAGCGCGATGAGCTGATCGAGCGTGGCGGAGACTGGAACAGCCGCGCCGGAAGTGGCTGACTGGATTTCTGTAGCGAGCGTTTCTTCGCCTGGGCCGGCGTTGACGAGCACGTGCATGCTGCGGTCGATGAGGCCGCGTGCCACGGCGGCGTAGCGATCCGTGGGCCAGCGTTTGGCGCCCCAGCCGGCGCCGGGAGTGAGAAGAGCAACGGGCCGGCGGTCAGCTGGCGCGAGCAATGCATCGCACCAGGTTTCCGCCGCTGGGGCGACGGGCAACAGCGGCTGCGCGGCTTCGATAGTTTCTCCGGCGACAGCGGCAGCGACTTCTACGTCCTGGTCGATGACATGCACGCCGCGGGTCTTGACGCGTTCAGAGAACAACCAGCGCGCCGCACCCTCGCGCGGGCTCGCTTCGCCGATGACGCGGCGCGCCCCGGCCGTCCGCGCGATGGCCGCCGAGCGCACCGCGCCCTGGAAGTCGATCACGACGTCGTACGCGGCTGCGCGCAACTCGCGGCGCAGCGCCAGGATTTCGCGCGCGGTCTTTGCGCTGAGCGGCCTGCGTGCCCAGTCCTTTACCGGGGCGAGGTGCACCCTGTCGACAATGGGCTGATCCGATGCGCCCCCAGTGCTGCCGGCCAGAGCTTCCTTGTTCCCTTGTTCCCTTGGCTCCTCGTTCCCTGCCGTCAGCAGCGCCTGCCAGCGTGGTTCCACGACCCAGCCGATCTGCCAGCCGGGATGAGCCAGGCGCAGCGCCGTGACTGCGGGCATTGCGTGCAGGATGTCGCCCATGGCGCCCAGGCGGACAACGAGCAGGCGAAGATTGGCAGGGTGAAGGCTGGTCGGACGAAGATTTGACGAGCTGTGCAAAGTTAATTTTCGCATAAGGCAAGGGCCGGAGACGGCCTCGTTTGCCTTCAAATCAAATCCGGTTGCAGCGGCGTTTTCCCGCGGTATGATGCATGCCAAGCCAATTTTTCGTTGTGAACAGGAGCCCATGGAATGATCCCCGCCCGCCGCGTCTTTCCGGTGTTTCTTGTCTTCGCTCTTCTCGCCGTTCCATCTGCGCGTACACAGACCGCCAGCGCCATCAGGCTCACGGTCGACGCCTCTGGAACGCAGCAGAAGCTGCTGCACATTCGCGAGTCGATTCCCGTGCAGCCTGGCTCGCTCACGCTCTATTACCCCAAGTGGATCCCCGGCGCGCACGGTCCCGATGGGCCCATCGCCGACCTGACCGGTCTCAAGTTCGAGGCCGGTGGACAGAACGTTCCCTGGCAGCGTGACCTGCTTGACGTCTTTACGTTTCACCTGCAGGTGCCGGAGGGCGCGACGCGGCTGGACGCGGCTTACGACTACATCGAGCCGGAGAACGACTCGGCCACCGACAAGCTGATGGTGCTCGAGTGGAATGAGGCGGTGCTGTATCCCGCGGGCAGTCCGTCCAGCCAGATCAGCTATCAGGCTACGCTTATGTTGCCCGCACTCTGGGGGTTCGGCACGGCGCTGCCGGTCGAGAGCGTCTACGCAGGCGGGGCGGGAAAGCGGATCGACTTCAAGCCAATTTCACTGGAGCTGCTCGTCGATTCGCCCGTGATCGCCGGCGAGTATTACCGTGCCATTGACCTCACGCCGCCCGGCGAGCCGATTCATCACGAGATCGACATGGTTGCCGATAGCGAAGCCGCGCTGGCCATGAGCCCCGAGATCCAGAAGAAGATGACGAACCTTGTGGCGGAGTCGGGCAAGCTGTTTGGCGCGCGGCACTATCGCAATTACCACTTCCTGCTCACGCTCAGCGACTACGTGCTGCACTTTGGGCTGGAGCATCATGAGTCGAACGACAGCCGGTTGCCGGAGCGGGCGCTGCTGGAGCCGACGGCCGGCGTGATGCTGGGGTCGCTGTTGCCGCACGAGTTTGTGCACTCGTGGAATGGGAAGTTCCGCCGGCCGGCAGACCTGACGACGCCGGACTTTGAAAAACCGATGGAAGACGACATGCTGTGGGGCTATGAGGGGCTTACGGAATATCTTGGGCCACTGCTTGCCGTGCGCAGCGGATTGTTCACAGCCGACCAGTATCGCGAATATCTGGCCAACGCCGCAGCCATGCTGGGCCCGGGCCGGCCGGGACGCACGTGGCGGCCGCTCGTGGATACGGCCACCGCCGTAGCCGGCTTTGGGTATGGTGCGCGGGGATGGACAAGCTGGCGGCGCACCACGGACTACTACGATGAAGGCGACCTGATGTGGCTCGAAGTCGCCACGATCATCCATCAAGTGACCAATGGGCAAAAGTCGATCGATGACTTCTGCCATTTGTTTCACGGCGGCGAAAACAATGGACCCGAGGTGAAACCGTACACCTTTGACGATCTCGTCGCTGCACTGAACCAGGTGGCGCCTTACAACTGGGCGGCGTTTTTGAAGCAACATCTCAATTCCACTTCTCCTGAAATGCCGGAGAAGGGAATTCAGAATGCGGGCTGGACCGTTGCGTTCACGAACGAGCCTTCTCATCTGCCCGGCCGGCACGGTGCAACGGGTGATCTTTACACGATCGGGCTGATGCTCGCAGACGACGGCACGGTGAGCGACTCGATCGTGGGAGGGCCTGCGTTCACCGTCGGCGTTTCATCGGGAATGAAAGTGGTGGGCGTGAACAATCGCGTGTTTACGCACGATGTGCTTGAAGATGCGATCAACGCGGCCAAAGATTCGAGCGATCCGATTACGCTGCTGGTGATTTCCGACAGCTATTATCGGACGGCGTCGGTCGCTTATCACGGCGGCGAGCGGTATCCGCACCTGGCGCGCGAAGAGGGCAAGCCGGATTATCTGGATGAGCTGATCAAGCCACGGGCCGCGCAGTAAGCGGCGTCTGCGTTGCAATGGTCTTATCGCTTCAGCATTCTCAGCGCTTCAGCATCCTTATCGTTTAAGCATCCTTATCGTTTAAGCATATCGATCGGCTCGGTAAAGTCCGTCACCCGTATGCGCTTTGCCAGCGTGGGATGCTGGCGTTCGACGGCCAGATACATCTCCCATGCGACGCGGCGATAGCTGAAGTGGCCGGCGGGCGCGCTACGCAGCTCGGAGATGTACTGCGCCTCGGCAAAGTCCATTTTGAAGAGGCTGCGGATGCGCGTGGCGAGCGGGAGCAGGTAGAGCGCCGATTGCGCCGCCTCCGGTGCATTGCCGGCGGCGATGCGCCGGCTCGCCGCATGAGCCGATTCGATGGCCGAGCGGTAATCATCGAGGGCGTCGGCTTCTGCCAAAATGTCCACTTCTGACGGCAGATCGCCGGAACCCGGCAATTCATAGCCGTGCGCGGCGGTAAAGCCCTGGATGATCTGCGTGCAGCGGCGATGGCGGTGCATGTCGCGGAAGGCGCCGATATCCATGAGCAAGTCGAAGCGCAATGCGGCGCCAGCGTGGAAGGCGCGAAGAGCCTCATCGTGGCGGCCACGATGGCGGATACCTAGATCGATCAGCTCGGCCACGCGCGCCGCCGGCATTGCAGCGACGAGATCGCGAATCTGCCGGTAGGGATGGTGGCTGGCCGAGTAGAGCAGCGTGGCGGCCAGCTCGACTTCGAGGGATTCCGTGCGTTCGACCAGGTCGACCCGCGGGCTTTCGGCAATCGGCAGATTGCGGAGCAGCTCTGCGGCAGCCTGAGCCAGTTCCTTCCGGGTTTCGATCTCGTAGGGGTTGGGCTGGGCGTACTTAACCAGCGTGGGCGCGGTGCGGACCTCACGCGTGAAGAGCTGCGCGGCTTCGGCGGCAAGCTCCGAAGCAGCGCCGTTTTTCACGGCCGCGAGCTTTTCGACAAACGCCTCCGCGGCTCGCGCGTTTACGTTCCACGCCGGTCCGGTGGCGGCGTCGCGCAGGCGGCAGCCTAGGTCGCGGATTTCGGCTGCCGGATGCGAGAGCAGCCGCGAAACCTGCGTCTCCAGCGTCCGCGCGCTGACAATCTGCCCGAGCGAAGTGTTTGTGGCCAGAGGCAAAAGGTATCTTGCCACGTCAAAAGCGCGCGCCTTGAGCGTCCGCTCGTAGCTGTCCGGCTTCATTTCCTCCGGGCGCGCCACGCGCTGCCGCAATACTTCCAGAACCGCTGCCGTGGTGCGCTGGTAAGCCTGGTTGAGGTTGCCGACCGTGTCCGAAAAGAGCTGCGCTGAGCTGCTATCCGCCCCAAAATCAGGGAAGTACCATCCCGATTCGAGGAAATTCTGGTAGCGGGTGGAGCGCTCCTGCCCGTCCCAGCGCTGCTCGTCGGCGAGCACCAGGGCGGCCAGCAGGCTCAACCGCTCAACGGCAAAGGCGACATGAGCAAGGTCGGCGATGGAGCGATGGCCGTACTGGAAGTAGAAGGTGTTGAGGAACTGTTCGGCGCGCTGGGCGCTGATCTCGCGCAGCGATTCGCGCATCGAAAGAGCCGAGCGCGAATACTTGGCCATGGCGAAGGCCAGCACCTCGGGGTCGGCGCCATGGACGGCAAAAACCTCAGTCGCGTTGCGGGAACCGGGAGAAATAAAAGAATTGCTGGACATTGCGCGGGTCTCGCGAACAGAATACGGCATAAGAGCCGCGGCATTCTGAGGATTACCAGTCGACGATGTCCTTCGTCAAACGTCCGGCGTCTAATAATTAGTTAATCGGCTGCACCGATTCGCATCGCAGATTGCAACCGCTCCAGCGGGAGGGCTTGTGCAGCAGTATCTGTTCCGGACCTCGAATAAGCCGCGGCCGCTTCCCAAAGGCCGTTGGGCGATGGCCCAGCGCTGGAACGATCTGCTTTTTTCGCACTGGCCGCTGGCCGCTTCGCAAATTGCCCACCTGCTGCCGGAATGGCTGGAAGTCGATACGTTTCAAGGATCGGCGTGGCTGGGCGCGGTGCCGTTCTGGCTGGACCGCGTCAAATTCCGCAGAATGCCGCCGATTCCCGGGGCGCGCAGCTTTCCTGACCTGAACCTGCGGACCTATGTGCGGGACCAGTACACCGGCGAGCCCGGCATTTATTGCTTTTCGCTGGACGCAAGCAGCCTGATCGCGGTGGGCCTGGCGCGCACCATCTACCATCTGCCTTATCACTGGGCGGAGATGCGTCTGGAGCAGCGCTCCGAGCGCGAATTTGCCTTCTACAGCCGGCGGCGGCTGGCTCACCGGCCGGTTATCTTCAAGGCGCGCTATCGCGGGCTGGGGCCGCGCGAGTCTCAGATGGATGCGGGCTCGTTTGAGCACTTCATCACCGAGCGCTCGTGCCTGTTCAGCGCCAATCGGGCAGGCCAGCCGGTTCGCGCCAGCATGCACTCCATTCCCTGGCCGCTGGAAGACGCCGAAGCCGAGATCGAGCGCAACGACCTGGCGGCTTCCATTGGCCTCGAATTGCCGAAGACCGAGCCGGTGCTGCACTACTCGCGGCGGCTGGCCGTCTACATCTGGCCGGCAGAACTGGTGCGGCCGGCGCTTTCTACCAGCCCGGTGCCCGTGGCGGCTTCGCCGGTGGGGTGAAAGGCAGCTCACGGCGGACGGCCGACAGCTTACAGTTTTTTCCTCGACCTCATTCGTTCGGCGTTTGTAATTTCCGCTGTGATCCGAAAACTGTCAACTCTGTGCTGTTTGCTGTCTGCTTTCCGCTGTGAACTGTGAACTAAAATTGGAAGAATGACAGGCTTGGACGGACGGATTGCCCTGGTAACGGGAGCTTCCCAGGGGATTGGACGAGCGTGCGCGCTGGAGCTGGCGCGGGCTGGAGCTACGGTGGCGCTGGCGGCGCGGAACGAGGGCAAACTGGCCGAGGCCGTGGCGGAGATTGAAGCCGCGGGCGGCAAGGCCGCAGCTTTTGCGCTCGATGTCGCCAGCGAGGAATCGATCAAGCATTGCGCCAAGGCGGTTCTCGACCGCTTCGGCAAGGTCGAAATCCTGGTGAACAACGCCGGCATCACGCGCGATGGCCTGATGCTGCGTATGAAGCGCGCCGATTGGGACGACGTGATGGCGACCAACCTGACCGGAGCCTTTCTGCTCACGCAAACGCTGCTCAGCGCAATGCTCAAAAACCGCTGGGGACGGATCATCAACATTACCAGCGTGGTGGGACGCACCGGGCAGGCAGGCCAGGTGAACTACGCGGCGTCGAAGGCGGGCATGATTGGGATGACGCGCTCGATGGCGCGCGAAGTGGCGTCGCGGGGGATTACCGTGAACGCTGTCGCGCCGGGCTACATTGAGACACCGATGACCGCCGTGCTGGACGAGAAGCAGCGCGCGGCGATGATGGCGGCGATTCCGCTGGGCCGGCCGGGAACCGACCACGACATTGCGCATGCTGTGGCGTTTCTGGCCTCAGAAGGCGCAGGATACATAACCGGTCACGTGCTCGACGTGAACGGCGGCATGTTTATGGGCTGAAGAGGTTCGAAAGAACCTCGCTTATTTTTCGAGAAGATCCAGGGCACCGAACCTCAATCGCGAGAACCACCCCCGAAAACGATCCGCCGAGAACCAACTACGGAGCCGCTCGTGCAAAATCTTGCCCCTGTCGACTGGATGATCCTGCTGATCTATCTTTTCTTCCTGGTCAGCATCGGGCTCGGTCTGCGGCAGTTCATCGCCACCGGCAACGATTACCTGCTCGGCAGCCGCTCGCTGCCGGCTTGGCTCTGCGGGCTGGCGATGACCGGCGCGAGCCTGGGCGCGCTGGAGGTGCTGGCCATGGGCGGCGCGGCGGCACGATTCGGCCTGGCCAGCGTGTGGTTCTTCAGCCTGGGCTCAGTGGTTCCGCTTGTCTGCGCGGGTCTCTTTCTTGTGCCGGCGTATTACGCTTCGGGAGCCCGCTCGCTGCCCGATTATCTTCGACTGCGCTGCGGCGCTGGCGCGCAGAAGATCGCCGCCGTGCTTTATCTCGCTATCAATCTGCTGGGAGCGGCGCTCGGGTTTTACGTGATGGCGCGCGCATTCGCGGCGCTCCATGTGTTTGACGTGTTCCTGCATGCGCAAACCGCGGGCAGCGTGGGAACGCAGGCGCTGTCGATCGTTCTCGCCGCGGTTATCGTGCTTATCTTTCTGTTCACCGGCGGGCTGGTGGCGACCATGTACGCGCAGGTAATGCAGTTCTTCGTGCTGGTGGCCGCGTTCCTGCCCATGGTGCTGCTGGGGCTCAAGCAGGTTGGCGGCTGGAGCGGATTGAAGTCGGGCCTTCCCGCTGCACTGCTCGCGCAGCAATGGCATGGCGTGCACCCTGGCGGCATTGGAGCCGCGGCCTTGGCCGCCGGGCTGGGCGTGGTGCTCACCGCCGGCGTGTGGTGCGCAGACCAGAGCCTGTTGCAGGCGCCCATGGCCGCGGAAAACGCCGCCGCCGCTCGGCGCGCGCCGCTGATCGCCGCCGCCGTGCGGGCGCTCGTGCCAGTCGTGCTGGTACTTCCCGGACTGATCGCCGTTGCACTGCCCACCCCGCACAGCACCACCTTCGTGCGCACGGAAAACGGCGCAATCTACCACGACATTACGGTGGTGGCGCCGGCGGCCGAGGCTGGTCAGGGACTGGTACCCGCACGCACCGATTCGGTCGGCGATCCTCTGGGCGGGACGATCGAGCGCGATAGCCGCGGCCACGCCCTGCTGAACTACGGACTGGCCGCGCCGAACCTGATCCTCCAGAATCTGCCCAACGGATTGCTCGGCCTGGCGCTGACGGCGCTGCTCGCCTGCCTTGCGGGCGGCGTGGCAGCGCGCGCAACGGCCTGCAGCACGATTTTCACCGTTGACTTGTGGCAGACCCCGGCTGAAAGCGAACAAGGCGAGCGGAGACTGAAACTTATCGGACGGCTGGCGGGGCTGGGCGCGGTTTTGGTTTCGGCTGCCATAGCCTGCGGTATGCTGCGCTTACACGGTGTTCCAGGCGTGGTGGAACTGCTGGTTCTTTCGCTGGCAATCCTTGGCGCGCCTCTGTTGCCCACTTTCGTGCTGGCGGCCTATTGGCCGCGCGCCACCGGCGCCGGAGCATGTGCCGGATTGGTTGCAGGGTTTGCCGTCGCGGCGGCGCATTACGGGCTCACGTTGCCGGCCGATGCGCAGCGCGGCTTTAGCGGCGGCTGGCTCACGGTGGCGCACCACTACTCCGGGCTTGCAGCGCAGGGATTCTGGACCGCGGTCTTCGCCATTGCGGCCAATGTGCTGCTGACTGTAACAGTCAGCCTGCTGACCACCCGGCCTCCGCAGGCAGAACTGAGCCCGCAGGCCAATGTTTCTATACGACGCAAAGTGCCACAAAATCAGCGGGAAAGAGGCGGTCTGCGTCCCCGCGTGCTTGTCCTCTTCGCTCTACTGGCGGCTCTCATTGTCGGCTGTTTCTTTATGAGATCTTTATAATCCGGAGGGGAAAATGAACCTAGATCTGCGCATTCCCATGGGCATGATGTTTTCGATGGCCGGTGCTGTTCTTGCCGCCTTCGGCTTGGCCACGCGCAACCGTCCGGAGCTTTACGCACGCAGCCTGGGCATCAACGCGAATCTGTGGTGGGGATTGGCGGTACTCGTCTTCGGAATTGTGGTGTTGACGATGGGACGCCGCGGCCAAGCGAAGATTGAGCAAAGAAAGCTCGGCAAACGCTGATCTGCGCAGGTTTCTGTGATCTTGTCGCGAATTTCCTGTGTGGACTGTTGGTGCAGGTTCGAGTTAATTTAAGTTATCTCACCGGAGAGCACTCGTGAAGGTAGCCTGTGCGGCGCGGCCTCCCAGCAGCAAAGGTGTGGGTGCCCGTCGTGATTCAATCTTTTCCTGTTTGCGCTAATAAATAGCAGATTTTCGGATACCATTCAGTCAATCCCTGGAGTTATTTGACTTGTCCCGGATACTCGTGCGTTCCCTTCCTGGTTTTCTGCTCGCATCCCTCTGCATGCTTGCGGCGGGCTGCGCTTCTAAATTTTCAAGCGATGTCTCCAACCCCGTCACGTCGGTTACGCCGACTCCAGTGA
>JASIJX010000585.1 GCA_030049955.1 Acidobacteriaceae bacterium | reverse complement strand
ATTGCGTAACCGCGCCGATGTGCATGGCCGCATCCACGCGGCCGGCAAACCCGATGCCCAGGTGCACGTCATTCTGCACGTAGATCTCGAAGCCCTGCATCTCGAACTGCACGCGATAAATGCCCGGCGCCGGCAGGTTCAGGATTTGATAGTCGCCGTTTGAATCCGACGTTGCTTGCAACTGTTGCACCTGCAGGGCGGGACTGGTCGCCGTGATCTTCACATTCGCAATCGGGCTCCCGGTCGCATCCGCCACGTGCCCCACAAGACTGGCCGTGGCCTGGACTTGTGTCCATGCGGCAGGCGCGATTAGGCAAAGCGCCTGCACAGCAATCAGGGAAATTAGCTTGTGTCTCACATCGACCTCCATTAAATCCGTGTGCGATTACCCTCCACCCAGCCGGTTATTTTGAAGCGACAGTAGAAGTACGCCTCTGCGCTGTTTTTTGCAGGCTCGCACTCATCGAGTTACCGGTATCGAGCGCGATGGGCTGTACATAAGCGCCGTCCCCGGCGGAATCCCAAACCGAAAACCGGATCCACTTCTTTCCGGTCGCGTCAAACGGAATCCTGAACGTCTTGGTGCCAAATGGAGTTGTGTCGGTAAGGTTGATCGTCTTGCGCTCCACGTTTGTGCCATCGCTCCACACCAGCTCCGCGAACTGGAGCGGGAAGGTGTACTCAATGTTGGCCGTATACGCGCTATGGGCGCCGCTGCCTTCTACGCCCCAGTTGTGGAACAGAACCTCACCCGTAGTGCCGTAGAAATTTCCCGCGCGCATTCCCTCGACGACCGGCGACCAGCTCTCGTTGTAAAGAGGAACTTTGTCGAGCTTGATGTAATTCACCGTAAGCTGCGGATAGGTCTCATCGCTCGGCCACTTTGTGTAAGTGTCACCCTCGGCGATCAGGAACTTGGGCTTCGGCGCCCAGTTGCTCATGTCATCGCCGGTACCGAAGCAGCGTGTTTCGCATAGTTCCTTTTGAGAAAGGTCGACAGGCAGCGACTCCCACGAGGCGCCGATGAACCGGTCGCTCTGGAAGAAGTCCTTATCCTTGTACGCTTCCGGATATCCTTCGGAACCCTTCGTTCGCGGATGCGCCGTCCACATGATCCCTTGCTCGCGGTTGACCATGTTGAGGACGTCATCGGCAGATCCAAGGTGGTAAACGTGCCCGTAAGTCGGATCGTTCTCCTCAAAGCTCTGGCCGTCAGGGCGCGGATCTGCGTGCGAGAAGTACACCGGCTTGGGCAGCATCATGTACCAGTGGCCGCCGAGGAAGGTATTTACTTCTTCAGCTGGAATCACGAGGAAATCTTTGTCCGACGACCGCGCGGAGCCCTCGAAGTAGAACTTCTGTTCGAGAAGTCTCTTAGGGCCCGGATCACGCGGGTCGGAGTCATCGTGGAAATCGCCGAGGTAAAGAATGTTCACGCCGAGCGCGCGGAAGACCGCCATCGAGCTGATCTCGTAATCCATGTCATCGCGATCACGGAGCTGCTCGTTCAGGTCGAGATGAAAATGGCCCGTGAGCACCTTGAAGCCAGGCACGGGCTTGAAGACGTCGTTATGCGTGTAGGCCAGAACCGCGTCGTCAGTTGCGCGCGCATCCTTCGAGCTCAGGTAGTAATAGACCGCCATGCGCTGTTCGGTGCCCGGCGGCGCGTTGTAGAGCGCAAAATTCTCCCACTGCTGATAGGAGGTTCCGGTGCGCCGTTTCCACTCCTGCTCGGTAACGCCCCATGGCGCGTAGCCCTCGCCGCGTTCCGGCTGCATTACGCCCAGCGCAACGGTGTTGTTGCCGTTTTTCTTGTAGTACACGTAACCCAGATTCACTTCGTTTTCGCGGGCGAAGAAGAACTTGTGCGGAGGCGGGAAGATTGCCAGCGAACCTTTGCCGGGGTCGAGGATCTCGAGCCGGTTGCGGGCACGCAGATTCACCAGGTTGTCGTTTGGCTTGCCGCCAAACTGGTAGTCCTGCCAGGCGCGGGCCGTATCGCGCCACAGCAACCTGGTGCTGTTACCGATAGGGAAACCATCGAGGCCGGCCTTATAAATGAAGGCCACCGAAGGTTCTTCGGTCTTGGCCACCGCTTCCTGGCGAAGCAGATTCGATCCCTTGTAGACGGTAAACTGCACGCCGCCGGAAAAAATGCCGAGGGTGAGCCCGTTGAACGACACGCTCACCTGGTCGCCGTCCGACGTTATGCTGCAGGAATCGGTCTGGTACGTGGAGCTGCCGCGGCGAATCTCGCTGGCGATGCGCGGCAAAGGCTCGGAATCGGCATGGCCCGGAATGGCTAGCGGAGCATCCCAGAAGGTGTTCCACTTGCGCTTATCTTCCTCCTCGGGAGTATCGAGGCCGAGGTGCTTCAGCATCGTCTGCTGGGTGCGCGAAAGCCGCCGCTGGCCGGTGGTCACCTGAAACTCGGGCGTCAGGTTCTTGCCGAGAACAACCCACAGGCCCCCGCTTTCGCGTGCGGCCAGTTCTTCAACCAGCGGGTGACCGTCGTTGATCGCCAGCCTTGCGCGGAGTTCCTGACCCGACTCTCCCTGCCAGGTCAGCGTCACAGCGCCTTCGGCCTGCTCCATCGTCACTCCCGGGACAGCCTTGTATCCCGAAACGCCACACGAGGACTGAATATGAGCAGCCGCCATACCGGGAAATAAGCCGAGTGCAACCAGCCATCCGAGTCGCTTCATGTGATTCTTCATGTCGATTCCTTTCCTGTGTTCGAATATGCTCTGCCGGGAAACGGTGACGGTCACGCAAGCGGACACAAGTACGACCGGCGTTGCGCTAGCAATTTTTCGGCTTGAAACGTACGGCGGCCCGAGCACCGCTGGCAAGCTGTAACAGGTTGCAAACAGGTTTGCTGCCTGTTACAGGCGCTCGAATTAACTCGGCCGACCGACGCAAATAGCTCAGGGATTGAGTGTTAGGTTTGTATGCGGGATGTTACATGCGCGGCTGTTACCGCTCGGGTAAGGCTGGTGCTGGTAGTCACGCGCCAAATTCAGCGCCATGTCGCTCGCGGCCCAGATATGCCATAACGGAGGCCAGAACAAAGACGCTGAGGGCCATGAGCGCCATGGCGGTGGCATAACTCGTCTTCTGTGCATAGACGGCTTCAATGAAAACCACTGAGCTGGCAATCACGCCGGCGCTTTGATAGGCGAACCCGGGAAACAGCGCACGCACCGAGTCAGGGGAAAGCTCGGCGAGATGTGCGGGGATGACGCCCCATGCGCCCTGCACCATGAACTGCATCAGGAAAGCGCCGGCGACGAGCAAGGCGAGGTTAGGTGCGTAGGCCCACACCGGAATCAGCAGCGCAGCCAGAACGAAGGCCACGACGATCGCCCGACGCCGTCCCCACAGGTCGGAGAAATGCCCGAAGATGAGCCCGCCAAAAATGGCTCCGACGCCGGAGAATGCCGTGATGGCCGCGCGCCGCTCCGGCGTAAAGTGCCACTGCCGCTGCAGGAATGTCGGGTACATGTCCTGCGTGCCATGCGAGGCGAACATCATCATGGTCATGAAAGCGAGCAGGTAGAGAAAGAGCTTCCAGTGCGAGAAGATTTCGCGGCGCTGCTCACTCATGCTAAGGCGGGCGTGGGCTTTCTTCCACACCACCGACTCCTTGACGCGGAAGCGGATGAACAGCACCAGAGCCAGAGCCGGCAAGCTGCCCAGAAAAAACAGCTGCCTCCATCCGATACGGTCGTAGAGCCAGAAATACGCCATCGCCGCCAGCACGTTTCCTGCAGCGTAACCCTCCTGCAACAAGCCTGAAAGCACGCCGCGCTTGCTCTTCGGCGCGCCTTCCATGGCCAGCGAAGCGCCCACGCCCCAGGTGCCTCCCATCACAATGCCGAACAGCGCCCGCACCACCAGCAGCGCAGTGTAGCTTGGCGCCAGGCCGGTAAGGATCTCCGCAACGGCAAAGAAGCCGATGTTGATCATCAGCGGCAACCGGCGCCCATAGCGGTCGGCGATAAAGCCAAAGATGAAACCGCCCACCGGCCGGAAGGCCAGCGTCATGGTGATCACCAGCGCAATTTGCGCATCGGTCTTATGAAAGTCGCGAGCGATCGCGGTGAGGCAGAAGGTAATGAGGAAGAAGTCGAATGCGTCCAGCAGCCAACCGGAAAATCCCGCAATGACGGCCGGCGGGTGACCCTTCTGCGTTCCGGACTCGATCTGCATCGACGGCTCGAGCTGCTCCACGGACGCCTGTCCAATTTCGGGCATCGCCGCACCTCATAACGGGAAAATGGGTTGCCGGCATCCACGCTGTTCGATCGCCCGGCAAACCAGCGACAACCGTGGCAAGTTGTCGCCCGGCAGGGTGAGGATACTCGAAGACTTGCGCCAGAATAGGCCTGAAACCTGTTAGTTACAGGTTAGTGCGCCTCAATACATCGTCAGTGATACACCAGGTAACATACACCTGCCAACTGCAAGCAGCGGTGGGTCTTATCCACCGTTGCACTACAGAACATGGTAGACGAAACGGAATCGCCGCGGCGCACCGCAGGCCGTCGGCTGCCGGGGAGCGGTAGCTTTGCAAGCGTTATCCTGCTGCTAAGCCGGAACCCACCTCAGGATCGGCCGGGATAGCGAAGTTCACGGGCAAGCACGTAGTTAATCTCTGTCGGCTCCTCGGCCGTGAACTTTACCTTGAGAAGCACCTGGTAATAGCGCGGCATGTGGCCGCTAGCCGCCGTTTTAAGGTTGCTCACCAGGATGTGCACAAAAACCGGATCGCTAAACGACTTGACGGCCGCCACGTATCCTGCCGAGCGGCTGCAGGCAAAGCTCATAACGTCGTTGCCGCCTAGAGGCCCTGGAACATGGGTCACCAGCGCATAGGCAACGCCTTCTTCAGCGGGCGCGGTGGAGTACTCGTCGAGAAAGACAGCAGGCTCGCGTGGATCGGGATGCACATTGCGGATACCTTCATGGACCGGCTGCAGCGGAAGCCGCACGGGCGCAGCCTGAATCTCGTCTCTGAAGAAGATATTTTCGATCCCGACAAATACTACGTTGTTGTCGGCAAGCTCGCGCATGGAAAGATCGCTGGTCTTGAGTACGGAAAGGTTCTGCACCCGCGACCCCAGCAGCTTGGCAATCAGGAAAGACGCGTCCACTTCGCCAAAGGCCGTGTAGTAGCGGCTGGGCGCGATTTCGCGGTTTTTCAGCGCCGAGCGCACCGCGTTAATGGCCGGCGAAGTCGTCACGTCGTGCCAGTTATTCAGCGTCTTGTCGCGGTAATAGACGCCTTTCTTGCCGTCCAGTTCTACAAACAGCGGATCCTCGATGGCAACAATCATGGGTCGGCTGGTCCCGATAAACGGCCGCCACAGATCCTCCATATCCGCATTCCAACTGGTCGTATAGATGACCGATGCGGTTTTTGCCTTGGCTGGCCTAAGCGCGTTATAGGCAGCGCCCATCGCGAAAGAAAGCGCAACGCCCGCGGCAACCGCTACGGGGATGCGCATCCTCGCACCGGGGTTGCCGGTGCCTCGGCTTCGCGCCCCCCGGCTTCGGCCCTCACGGCTTCGGTCTGGCCCGTCGCTTTCCTGAGGACCTGCCACATGGTCCGTTCCCCACTCTGCAGGGGGGCAGGGCCTGTCGCGCAGTTCGTACCTGAGTTTGAACCGGCCTTTCGGAACATCGATTACAACTGGATCGTGCTGTCCTTCGCGGCGATAGTAGTCGGCCAGCTTTTGCCGCAGCCGGCCCACCTGGATGCGCACTGCGGAGTTATGGCGCGGATCGTACGAAACCGGCTTGCCCAGCCCGTCGATTGCGACAATATATTCCTTCAGCTCGTCGGCTTCACCGCAGATTGACTTTTCCGCCAGAAACCGGAGCAGACGGCGCAGTACCTCTGACCCGCGCAGCTCTTCGCTGTGCAAAATCTTTGTTACCTGCTCCAGAAGGATGTGGTCCGCTGCGCACCGGACGATGTATTCCCTCGCCGGTGCGGGAGATGCGGTCTCCGGGACTCCGTTCGATCCGGTGGTCTCCGCGTAGATCATAGGATCCTCGGCGATGCAGTTCCGTGGCTGTCACTGCACCGGTTTCGGCAGGATACTGCCGCCTTCGAACGGGCGACGGTTTTTCCTCCGGTAGCGGTCCTATTTCCGGCAAGGCCTTCAATTCACCAATCAAGTTCAACCAGGCCTGGCTCAATTGGGGAAAATTGATACATCTTTGTTACATGAGTTGTCAATCATGTTTTAAATTCCCATGTAACAATGGCTGCCGCCGCTCATTACTTATTGCCGATCATGGCATTTAGGCGGACACTCGGCTTGTTACGTTGGCGCACGGGATGGTCAGGCCTGACGAGGGCGCGAGCTAACTCCCGAATATATGTGAATATCACTCGGCAGGTGCTGCCGTTCGTGCAGAATGGCCGGCATCCGGGCCGCCGGAGAGCGCGACGGCATGTGAGATGTTCCCGATCTGGGCCGCGGCGAAATCGTGGATATACATGAGGCTGGTCGGCTCGGTAACGGCGCGGGGCGCCTGCTGGCCGGGCGTATGAATGAGCAGCACGGGGCGTGGATCCCACTGGCCACCATGCGAAGCGCGCTCATCTTCCGCGCTCCAGCCGGGCAATGGGCGCCACATCGCCGTTCGCCACGAGTGGTCGCCATGCACTATGAGCGTGGTCGCTGCCCAGCGCGGCTGCGACTCAAGAATCGCAAGCATCTGTCCCAGCAGGCGGTCGGCGTAATCCAGCCCGTCGAGGTACGAGCCGCCTGGGGCAAAAGTCTGCGTGCGGCGATTCCAGAACCCGACCGGGTGCGGCGCGGGAATGTGCAGGTAGATAAAGTCGGCGTTGCTGGTGGCCAGCGTCTCAAGCGCATGCTGGCTAACGTCCCTCACTGACGCGATGTGCCCTTCGGCGTTCCACAGCGACTCGTCGTCCCAGGCGTGCGTGGGCGCAAAGGCATGCTCGACCATCACGCGCAACGGGAACCACACATTCTCGGCATAGCTTGCGTCGAGCCATGTTGGCCCGCGGTCCTGCGCATCGTCGTTGCTCCAATAGCACTGGTTCACTATGCCGGCGAAGACCGGGCAATAGGCGATATACCAGCCCACCACCGACGTAGTCACGCCCTCGCGCTTCGCCATGCCGAACAGCGAATCGGCTGCATCGAACGGCCGCCAGTGCGGGTTATTCTCGATTTGGACAAGGTACTGGTTGTGCTGCGTGTAGATGACATCGGTGACAATATGGCCGGAGAGCAGCGTAGGCACCGCTCGCGTGGTGCGGTAGGCGATGGGCGTCACATCGGAATAGCTGGTGCTTTCAGCGCGCAACCGGTCCAGATTCGGCAATTGGAGCGAAGAATCGCGTGCTTCGAAAGTAGGCTTGTAGGCGAGTTCGTCGAAGAGGATCCACACCAGGCGCGGCCGCGTGGCTGGCGCGGCGGCAATCGGCGCGGAGTACGCCTGCGGCCCGGGACGCCACAGCGCAGCGCGGACGAGCTGCACCGTCATCACCAGCGCGAAGCAGGCGAAGCCGGCGAGCAGCGTGCTGCCGGCTCGGCCCAGGTGCGCCGCCCGTCTCGGTGCCCGGCGCGTGAGGAGCGCGAGAAACACGATCCACCCCATCGCCAGCGCGAGAACTACCGCGCTTGGGATCTCGAAGGGAATGACGTTGAGGTTGCGCGCAAACAGCAGCGGCGGCAGGATGGCCATGAGCGCCCAGCGAATGCGCGGCCAGGAGCGCAGCCGGCGCAGCCAGCCCATCAGCAGCGCGAAGACAACCGTGACAATCGCCAGGTCCGTGAGGTGCGAAAGCGCCACCTTGGTGAGCGGGACAGGTACGCGCATGCGCGCGTCGCCTCCCGAAGAGGTCATGTCGATGTAGTTGGGGAGCAGCAGGATGGAAGCAAACGCCCATGCCTGCGCGAGACGTTTCATCATGCCGGCGCGGCTCCCGTCGGCTGAATCTGAAGCTCGGCCGAGGCGCCCTCGACGCGCTCAAAAAGCAGAAGAACGCGCTGATTGCCAAGAACCGTGCGCTCGCGCACGTTGAAGAACGAGGCGAGTGCATGCGTCAGGTCTGTTTCCGAAAGATGCCCATAGAGATCGTCGCGGCCGCGCAGCCACTCCTGGTACATGGGATCGGAGGGCGGTACCCACTCCGCCACCAGCCAGCGGCGTGTGAGCGAGGCGCAGAGCTCGCCGACAAGTTGGAGCGGGACCTGCTCGCGCAGGATGAGGTGATGGATAACTGCAAGCATCAGCACCAGGTCGAATCTGCCTCCGAGCCGGTCCAGCAACGACAGATGCTCGCGATTGCGCCAGCCAGCCGCCGGCGTAGGCCGCGCGATGTTCGCTACAAGCGCAGTAATGGGCAGTTTTTTTTCCGCAGCCATGCGCCACAGGGCATCAATGGCCGCTTCATCGCTATCGAGCGCCACCACCTGCGCGCCTGCTTCTGCAGCAATTACTGAGTAGCTTCCGGTGTTGGCGCCGATATCAAGTACCCTCGCCGGCTGGTATCGGTCGAGCACGCCGCGGACGAACCGCTGCTTTGCTTCCACATCGGCCGCACTGTAATGGCTCGCCGACTGCGTGTACTCGCTCCACTGGCTGCGGCTCTGCGCGGATGCAGCGAAGGCTATCTGCTTCTCGAGCCGCGCGATGCGCTTGCGCAGGATGTGCTTGGCGAGTTCGGGATCGGAGGTCGAAGCCATCGCACGAGGCTTCTTCTGTTTTCCGCCCGCACTTCCGGATTCTGGTTTTTCGAATATCGTTGCCAGCGTCACCACGTCCAGCAGCCTGGGGTGCAGGCGCTGGCGCAGCGGCAGCGCGCGGGCAAGGTCGCCCGGCTCATATCCATCGCGCTTGAACAGCGTAGCTTCAAGCGGCCATTTGAGGTATTTTGCGGCCACAAGCGGCAGCAGGAATGTGCGCACAAACTGTCCGTAGGCAAGCCACACGCTCGAACGTGGATCGCGCCGCTCGAGTGAGAGCGCATCAACCAGCACGGGCCTGGCGCCGGCAAAGACAACATTCAGTGGGGTCGCGTCTTTCAGCGCCCAGCCGGCATCGACGGCCTGCGCCGCAACGCGCAGCGTGACCTCGGCCGCAGCGCGCCACTGCGCCGCCGACCACTCCCAGGGATAGCTGATGGGGTCGATAAGCGGATGCTCCAGCCACAACTCGCCAGGATTGATGCAGGAATGGTGCTCCCGCGCAGCAATCGAGCTCAGGATGAGATCGCCACTGCGCTCGAGCGCAGCGCGCAGCGGAGAGGCAAGAAAGTCGCGAACCGCACCCTCCGCGGAAGGATGAACCCGGCGCAAGGCATGCGTGGCGGTGAGACGCAACTGGCCGGCGGGGTCGCGAAACGTCAGTTCGAGCGGGCTGGCATCCCTGGTGAAACTGGATTGGGAAGAGTCGAGCGCGCTGTTCACGGCAGATTCGCGCCTTCGCCTTCCTTCACCTCCGCCGCCTTATCCTCTCCGCGACGAAAGAGCGCAGAGATCTTGCGGCGCAGGTACCATCCGGCGGCAACCAGCGCAGAGCCCACCGCTTGAATAGCCAAAAGCCCGGTGCCCGGGTCAGTGTACCCGTAGGCCGGCCGCTCACAGAGCAGCACTATTCCCAAGAGCACGAGAAGTAGAGGGAGACAGGAAAACAATTTTCCCATTATTCGAGTCTACAACTCCTTCCGGCATGAATTCACCCGGCCACCCCATGCAGGGGACTGATCTGGGCAGGGATTAGTAATTTTGACGCAGAACCGCCGGCCGGGTTTACTGCGCTGGCGCCCTTCCGTGTACGTCCGGCAACGAGCACCGCGTTCTGGAGATTCGCACGTTCTTTGAGAAAAATATGCGGCAACAATGTACGACTCAGCATTTATCATCGGGTTAGTTAGTACAGGCTTCCATGGCCCCCAGCACCATTACCTCAACGCGTGGCGCCTCTCGGGTTCGCCTGTCATCGCACCTGAGCTTGCTGCGTCTCGATCACTCGCTGAAGCACGTATTTGTGCTTCCTGGGATCGTGATAGCGGCCAGCATTGCGGGTGCCAGGCTTGACCGGAGCTTTGCGCTGCGCGCTGCGCTCGGCCTGCTGGCGGTGATCGCTGCGGCAAGCAGCAATTACGTGCTGAACGAAATCCTCGATGCTCCCTTCGATCGCCAGCACCCCATCAAGCGCGCCCGTCCTGCGGCTATGCAAAGCGTGAATGTTCGGCTGGCTTACGTGCAGTGGTTGGTTTGCGCCGCTGTTGGATTCGCGCTGGCGGCTATGGTTTCAAAGATGCTGTTGCTTTCCGTGGCCGCTCTTTGGGTGATGGGCTGCGTCTATAACGTGCCTCCGGTGCGCACCAAGGACCTGCCGTACCTGGATGTGGTTTCCGAGTCCATCAACAACCCTATCCGCTTCTGCGTGGGGTGGTATATCGTCACCGCGACGGTAATCCCGCCGGCATCCATGCTGGTCGCATACTGGATGCTTGGCGCGTACTTCATGGCGCTCAAGCGATTCAGCGAATACCGGCAGATCGGCATGGAAACCGCGGCGCTCTATCGGCGCTCGTTCATCTATTACACCGAGCAGTCGCTGCTCGTTTCGGTTCTGTTTTATGCCTCCACGGCCATGCTGTTCTTTGGCGCGTTCATCATGCGCTACCGCATCGAAATGATCCTCGCCTTCCCATTTATAGCCCTGCTTATGGCCGTCTACTTCCGGTTGGCCTTCAACGAGAACAGCCCCGTGCAGCACCCCGAAAAGCTCTACCGCGAGCCGGGCCTGATGGCGCTGCTGACGGTATGCAGTGCGGTTCTCGTCGTTACATCGTTCGTTCATTTTCCCTGGTTGGCGCAGATGTTCCCGAAATCAGGGTTGAGGTGAGCGGCGCAATACATCTTCATGAAGCATGATGCCAACAAGCGCTTTCCTTTTGCCCGCCTGGGGCTGATCACGATTGCCTCGCTTGCGATCCACGGCTACCACCTGGGCGTGGAGGACGGCGAAATCTACATTCCCGCCGCCCGCAAGCTGCTGCACCCAAACCTCTATCCCTACGCCACCGAGTTCTTCCTTTCGCACGAGCGGCTGTCGCTGTTTGCGCCCATCCTGGCCTGGAGCGCACGCATTACGCATCTCTCCACGGACTGGTCGGCATTTTTGTGGTACCTGATTACGCTTTATGCCACCTTCGCCGGCTGCTGGCTGCTGGCTGCCACCGGCTTCCGCTCCCAGCGGGCGCGCTGGTGCGCGGTGCTGGTGATCGCGGCAGTCATCACCATGCCCGCCACTAACACCGGCTTGCTGCTGGTTGACCCCTATATCACCGCGAGGTCCTTTTCGACGCCGCTCACACTGTTCGCGCTGGTCGCATTCCTCAAGCGCCGCTACGCGTGGGGCGCGCTGCTGACCGTTGCCACGGCTGCGATCCATCCGCAGATGGCGGCATATCTGGTTTTTCTCGCCGCGATGATGTGGGTATCGGACTGCCGGCAGGCGCGGAACGCACAACCAGCCGTAAACGCACCGGCCGCAGCCGTGCTTGCGCTGCCGATCGGTTTCCACCTTGGCCCCGCGCCGCAACCGTACCGCGAGGCGCTCTACGCCCGCGACTTCTATTTCCTCTCCACCTGGACCTGGTATCACTGGCTGGGACTCATCGCGCCGCTGGCTTTTCTTGCCTGGTTCGCCCGCGGCCGGCTGCGTGGCACCACGCCGGAGTTCGCGCGCCTCAGCCTGGCGCTGATTCCCTTCGGGCTGGTCTCGATTGCCGCCGGCGCCATCATCGGCAGCTCGCACCAGTTCGACATGTTTGCACGCCTGCAGCCGCTGCGCTGCTTTCACCTCATCACACTGGTCTTCATCCTCTTCCTGGCCGGCGTCATCGGCGAATATGCAGCCGAGCACCGCGCATGGGTGATTCCTGCGCTGTGCCTGCCGCTGGCCGCAGGCATGTTTTACGTCGCGCACGAGACGTATCCGTACAGCCCGCACATCGAGTGGCCCAGCCGCACGACAAGCTCGAACGACTGGGTGAATGCGCTCCTCTGGATTCGCCACAACACACCTACAAGCGCCGTCTTCGCCGTCGATTCCCGCTACTTCCTGGTTCCTGGAGTCGATGTGCACGGCTTCCGCGCCGTAAGCGGCCGCTCAGCGCTGGCCGACTATTTCAAGGATGGCGGCGCAGTGGCGATCTTTCCGGCGCTCGCGCCCGAGTGGAAACAGATGACCAATGCCACCTACGGCCTGAACCACTTCACTGAAGCCGATTTCCTGCGCCTCGCGCGCGAGTACCCAGTAACGTGGACGCTGATCCATGGACCTGCCCCCGCAGGAATGGATTGCCCGTATCAGCAGCGCGGCTACGCTGTATGCCGGATTCCCGCACCGCAAGCCTTCAACAATCAAGGCGAGTAACGCAGCCTCCGTGCCCCATCCATTCGGCGGCATCATCGCCGAATGGGTGGGAAGCCGATGCACTCCCCGCGGAAATCAGGCGTTTCACCAAGCCCTCGCTACGCCTCTGCGAAAATAAAAGAGAATGCTCTCGCTCCAAAATGCCGGCAAGCGATTCGGCCCGCGAATCCTGTTTCTTGAAGCCAATTGGCTCATCCGCAACAACGAGAAAACGGCCCTCGTAGGCGCAAATGGCGCTGGAAAATCCACGCTGATGAAGGTGCTGGCCGGCCTCGAAACGCTCGACTACGGCACGCTCGAGCGCACGCGCGGCATGAGCATCGGCTACCTGCCGCAGGAAGGACTGCGGCTCACTGGCCGCACCGTTTTCGAGGAATGCCTCACAGTCTTCGACGAAATCCGCGAGATGGAACGCGAGATCGAGCGGCTGGCCGGCGAGATGGCCGAGCTCGATCACGCAAGCGCCGAATATGAGGCCGCCGCCGAGCGCTACTCCACGCTTCAGGACCGCTTCCATGCCCTCGATGGCTACGCGCTCGACGCTCAGGTTGGCACTGTGCTCACCGGCCTCGGCTTCGGCAAGCAAGACTGGTTGCGGCTTACGGACGAGTTCAGCGGCGGATGGCAAATGCGCATCGCACTGGCCAAGCTGCTCTTGGCCAAACCGAACCTGCTGCTGCTCGACGAGCCCACCAACCATCTCGATCTCGAAACCCGCAACTGGCTCGAGGACTACCTCAAGAGTTATCCATTCGGCTACATCCTCATCTCGCACGACCGCTATTTCCTCGATGTGACCATCGATCGCACGGTCGAGATCTGGAATAAGCGCCTCAACGTCTACCAGGGCAACTTCACCAAGTATCTCTCGCAAAAAGAAGAGCGGCGCACGCAGCTCGAAGCCGCATACCGCAACCAGCGCGATCAGATCGAGCACCTGGAAGCCTTCATCAATCGCTTCCGCTATCAGGCCACAAAAGCCAAGCAGGTGCAGAGCCGCATCAAGGAGCTCGAAAAAATCGAGCGGATTGAGATACCGGAAGAAGAGCCGGTCATTCACTTCAAATTCCCGCAACCGCCACCCTCAGGCCGCACGGTGGTGGAAGCAGAGAACCTTGCCAAGAGCTACGGATCGAAGAACGTCTTTGCCAACGCGCGCTTCACCATCGAGCGCGGCGACCGTGTGGCCTTGGTCGGCGTAAACGGCGCTGGCAAATCCACTCTGATCAAGCTGCTCACCGGCGCGGAAGCGCCCACAGCGGGCACAGTGAAGATGGGCCACAACGTAGTGGCGGAGTACTTTGCGCAGGACCAATACAAAGTGCTCGATCCCGAGGCGCGCATGCTCGACGACATCAGCAGCGCCGCGCTGCGCGTGCCGGAAGTAGAACTGCGCTCGCTGCTTGGCTGCTTTCTATTCCGCGGCGACGACGTCTTCAAGCCACTTGGCGTGCTTTCCGGCGGTGAGCGCAACCGCTTCGCACTAGCGCGCATTCTGGTTTCGCCGTCAAACTTCCTGCTGCTCGACGAGCCAACGAATCACCTCGACATGCGCGCCAAGGACGTGCTTCTCGACGCCATCGCAGCCTTCTCCGGCACAGTTGTTTTCGTTTCGCACGACCGCTACTTCATCGACCGGCTAGCCACGCGCGTGCTGGAAGTTGAAAACGGCGCCATCACGTCCTACGAAGGCAATTACGAAGACTACCTCCGCCGCAAAGAAGCTCTTACGGCCAGTACCTCTTCATCTGAGGCCGGCAATCAAAATCCCGTGCCCCATCCTTCGAGCAGCATCATCGCTCGAAGGGTGGGAGACCACGAACCTTCATCTCCCGTGGAAGGCGGCACTCCGGCCCCGCTATCGCCAAACGGCACAAGCAAAGAAAAACGCCGCCTGAATCCCATCAAGCAGAAGCAAATGGAAGACCGCTGCGCTTTCCTCGAAGAAGAAATCCCCCGCATCGAGGCCTCCATCGCCCACACCGAGCAGCAACTGGGCGTCTACGTCTCCGCCGCCGAAACCCAGCGCCTCACCACGTTGGCCGAAGAATTGCGTGCGCAGTTATCGGCGCTTACGGCGGAATGGGAAGAATTGATGCTGCAACTCGAAACTTGAGGCCGTTTGAAGCGGAAATACTGTACGGGGGAAGCCGCCGCCTGGACCGCGGAGTGCAACCCTATTCTTTCGGAACAGGGTTGCGCTCCGCAGCTCAACTTTCAGCAATGGGGTTTTGGAGTTGTTATTGGGGTAGTCCCGGGTCTTCGGTAACTGACCAGTGGGTGACCTGGAATTTCTCATTTTGGCCGCCCGTGCTGGCAATTTCGAAGCCGTACTCAAGCTGCGTTAAAGTCGTATCCGTTGGCAAGTACCCATTGTTCATCAGCCATGTGAGCATAGCGAGGACGTCTACGCTGCCTCTCGTGATGCCGTAAACATTACCGTTTCCTACATTGATGCTCTCAGGCGTGGTTCCTGGAGCCGGAGGCCAGGCGTTGCAAAGGGTGAGAGCCGTCTGGTCAAGCTGCCAGACGAGTTCGCTGCCACATTTAGCCAAATTCCAGAGATGTTTCGGAACCCCGTTCGATCCGCCGAACACCACCTGAGCACTCAGCTTGGAGGTACACCCGCCGTAATAGTTAGGTCCGCCGCGATTGGAAATGTCGTTCCAAATCATCACTTCGTTGCTATAGCCGTTCAGCCAGATATCGTACGCCGCCTCAGCGTCGGTATTGGGGTTCTCGTTCATGTCATCCCCAAACGACGAGTACAGGTAGCTGAAACTACTCAAAGCGGGTGGGTCACTGGTGTATAGCGCGTCGCTGTTGGGGTAAGTCCAGATTTCCGTCTGTCCGGTCGGGAAATTGTCTATCGTGTACCAGTTCCCGGGGTCGGTCGCGTACATCGTCTGCATTTGCGCCACCGTCTCGGTTGGGAACGCGCTTGCGGCGGCCGGTTCATTCCAAAAGCCATTCTGGATATTTATGTTGTTGCCGTCGCTGCCGGTGACCCACGGGTACAAGTACGGTCCGCATATGCCCCCCGGATCGGTGGTCACGCACACAGGCGCAGGAGAGGGTTGATGGAATGGAAAGGGTGAATGGCCAAACTGGCCAAAGGCCAGCGAGCCGCAGGCCAGGATCGACCCGACGAACAGGAAGCAGCGAATGTGTGTTTGTCTCACAGATGCAATCTCCTTATCGGTTCTCGTCCGCCTTCTGCTGAAGGCGAACTTTGCTTGGCCGTGACCGCTGGGACGGAGTCCGGGCATGACAAAGTGCCGGACGGGCACGGACGATTTCGGGTTGCGCAGTCTGGGATCAGCCCGTCCTCTCGATTATGTGAAGCGACACACTGATCTATCAAAATTTGGATTCGGTGATCAAGAGGGCTGTGTCCGCCCTTCCCTATGGGCTCCTGTGCACAGCCGTGGCTCCTCTCAGCCGCTGCCGTAGATTTGAGGCGCCTTTGTGCATAAGATCGGGGGCTAAGCAGTTTCGAGCCAGTCTGTATTCCGATTTCGAGCCAGTAACCTGATATATCAATATCGAGCGCTTGTCAAGCGGCAATGGAATCTCGCCATGGCTGGACTTCGGCTGGAAGGCAACAGCGTTTGTCTTTTTGCCCCTGCCGCAGGGGACACAGGACCATTTCTGCAGATTTTATGGCCCGAATAAGTCGCCAACATTGCCGACATTCTCCGCCTGCAATGGGAAGGCGCGATTGCCCGCCTTTGGATAGTTCTGCGGCCGGTCAGCGCGTCGGCCGCGGGCCGGGACCATCAGTCATAATCGAATCAGGATGACCCCTCTCTGGAACCCTGAAAGCTGGCCGCAGCGGCTGGCCGAACTCGACTCCTGATTCCTCGCATTCGCCGTTCTGCTTGCGTACGATCAACCCATGACCGCCGCACCCGCAAAATCCCGCTGCACCTGGGCCGAAAGCGACCCGCTCCTCCGCGAGTACCACGACACCGAGTGGGGCGTGCCAATGCGCGACAGCCGCGCCCTCTGGGAGTTGCTGATGCTCGAAGGATTTCAGGCTGGCCTCTCCTGGATCACGGTCCTGCGCAAGCGCGACGCATTTCGTAAGGCCTTCAAAGGTTTCGACCCTGGCAAAGTCGCCCGATTCAACGAAGCCGACATTGCCCGCCTGCTTCAGGATCCCGGCATCATCCGCTCGCGCGCCAAGATTGAAGCCACCATCCAGGCCGCACGCATTTACCTCGACATGCAGAAATCCGGCGAGGACTTCGCCTCGTTTCTCTGGAGCATCGTAGGCGGCAAGCCCATCCGCACCGAGGGCCCCACTCCCGTGCAAACGCCGCTCGCTGTCGAAATGTCAAAGCAGCTCAAGAAGCGCGGGTTCAAATTCGTGGGCCCGGTTATCGTCTACGCTTTCATGCAGGCCGCTGGCATGGTCAATGACCACAACCCCACCTGCTTCCGCCGCAACGCCGCCCACCGCAAATAACCAGAGCCTCCGCATCGCGGTCCGGCAGCCCGAATCCGTCGTAGATAATCGAATCAGGATGCCTCTTCTCTGGAACCCTGAAAGCTGGTCGCAGCGGCTGGCGGAACTGGAAGCGCAAACCGGCGAGTTGAAAGAAGCGCCCCTGCGGCGCGATGTGCGCTCCCTGGGCACGCTGCTGGGCGCCGTGCTGCGCGAGCAGGCCGGCGAAGAGTTGTTCGCGCAAGTGGAAGCACTGCGCCAGGGAACCATTGCGCGCCGCGATGCCGAGGCGCGCACTGACCGGGAAGAAGCAGCGCGGCATGCCGCTGCGGCGCTTGAGCTGGCGCATTCTCTTCCAGTCGAATCTGCCACGTTGCTCACACGCGCTTTCGCGTTCTACTTTGAGCTCATCAACCTGGCCGAGACCAATCACCGCAAGCGCCGCCGCACGGCGCTGCAGTTAAGCGGCCGCGCCGGCCGCCAGCGCGGGTCGCTCGAGGGCACGCTTGCCGAGATGCGGCGCGTCGGTATCACAGTGGAAGAAGCGCTCGCCTATCTCGAACGGGTGCTCGTGATCCCGGTCTTCACCGCGCACCCAACTGAGGCTGCACGGCGCACCGTGATGTTCAAGCGCCGGCGAATCGGTCAGTTCCTGGCCGAACTCGACCGGATTCCCCTGCCCGAGCAGGAGATGGCGCGGCTTGAAGAGCTGCTGCTTGCCGAGATCACCAGCCTCTGGCAAACCGACGAGGTGCGCTCCCGCCGCCCCACCGTCTACGACGAGATCATGATGGGGCTCGATTATTACGACGTCTCCATCTTCGCCACGCTTCCGGTGCTCTACGGCGAAATCGCCGAAGCGATGAAGGCTGCCTACGGCGTCGAAATTGACCCGCTTGATCTGCCGCAGGTTCTCCGCTTCGGCTCTTGGATCGGTGGCGACCGCGACGGCAATCCTTTTGTTACGCCGCAGGTGACGCGGGGCGCCATCCAGCTCGCACGCCGTCATGTGATAGCCGACTATGAGCAGCGGCTCGACACCATCATTGACCTGCTGACCACGAGCGCCCAGCAGCGCCCGGTGAGCGATGCGCTGCTCGAGCGGCTGCGCGCGTATCTGGCGCAGGTGCACACGCCTGAAGGCCAGGTCTTCGGCGCGCAATATGAATTCGAGTACTATCGGCGATTCGCGATCTGCATAAAGACCCGCATCGACCGCACGCTTGAACTCAATTTTGCCCAGAGCGGGGCCGGTACTCGAGCGGTAACCGCCAATACC
>JASIJX010000091.1 GCA_030049955.1 Acidobacteriaceae bacterium | reverse complement strand
TCATTGGCGTTCCGCTCCTTATTGTATGGGCTTCGGTCCGGCAAGGAGAAGCCTGCCGCGATACCGGCATGGTCCACGCGCCGAACCGGTCTTTATGCATGTCGTCCCCGATGAAGGCTAGAATGCCTCACGCGGTGATCGATTACCCCGCGGCAAGGAGGGCACTATGACCAGACGAATTTTGACCAGGAGAAATCCTTTTTCCGCGCTGCTTGGCGCGGCACTCGTCTTCACCGCAGTTGCCCACGGCCAAAAAGCAAATGTGCCCGTAGCGCCAAACAAAACGGCGATCGCCCAGGAAAACGTGAAGCAGTTGCTTCTTCTGATGGATACCAACAAGAACGGAAAAATCTCCAAAAAAGAGTGGATGGATTTCATGTCGGCCGAGTTTGACAGGCTCGATACCGACAAGAGCGGCGAACTCGACCAGAAGGAGCTGATGCAGTCGCGCGTCATCGTGCGGCATATTCCTCCGGAAGTACAGGGCAAATAACCGCTTGCGCCTTTCCTGCTGAACGAATCCGCCGCGCGGCAACAGGACCCGTCTGCGCCAGAACGAACGTCGCAACCTTGCGCGACCGCACGGGCGCAAGGTTGATAGCAGCCGAATCGGAAAATTGGCCGCCGCTTCAAAGCGAGTGAAATGCTAATCCCGGTCGCCCTCTTGCGTTCTGCCCGCGTCTGCGTTATTTTACTAACTAGTTAGTTAATTTTATGCAGCCCCACATCCCAAACCAGCCAGAGCCCCAGGACCCCGCCGACCGCTCGGCCGAAACCCGCGCCCGCATCCTCGAAGCCGCTCTGCGCGAATTCAGTGCCAACGGTCTGGCAGGCGCGCGCACTGAGCAGATTGCCGCAGCCGCCGGCGTAAACAAGGCCCTGCTTTATTACTACTTCGCGAGCAAGGAGAAGCTCTACCTGGCCGCGCTGGAACTGGTAGCCACGCGTGTGAAGGAAAGCACTATGGCGGTACTGCTGCGCGATGCGACACCCGGCGAACGCCTCCTGCGCGCCGCTTTGAGCCACTTCGACCGCATCCTCACCCAGCGCGAATTTCAATCCTTGATGCAGCAGGAGATGATCCGCCTTCACAAGGGAGAGCAGGGTGCTCTGTCGGTGCTCGTCGATCGGGTCTTCGGTCCGCTGTGGCAACTGTTCGAATCGGTGGTGCGCGAAGGCATCGCCTCCGGTGAGTTGATCGAAACCGATTGGCTGCAGATGGTCCTAGCGGCTCTTGGCGCAAACGTCTTTTACTTTCTCAGCGCACCCGTCTGGCGCCTGATCCTCGAATTCGAGCCTTTTGATCCAAAGGCGCTGCGCCGGCGCCGTATCGCCCTTGTCGAGTTTCTCGGCCAGGCCGTATTTCGCGACCGCAACCGCGGCGCTGAGCTCGCCGCACGCGTGCTGGCCGACACACCCGCGCCCTCGACCGGCGAGCTAAAAAAATTGAGGTGAAGAGCAAGTGAGTGCACGGAATCGCGTTTTTCTCATTCTCGGAATTCTTACCCTCGGCTCACTGATCTGGTATTTGGTCACCGTTCCGCGCACCAATGAGCTGCAGCTCATTGGCACCGTCGATGCCAACGAGGTTGTCGTCAGCTCCAAAATACCCGGCCGCATCCAGACGTTGACGGTCAAGGAAGGCGATGCCGTCAAGGCTGGGCAGTTGATCGCCACCATTGAGAGCGAGGACCTGGCCGCGGCCCTGCAGGCCGCCGAAGCCACCGCCGCCAGCGACAAATGGCGCCTGAGCGAAGCGCAGGAGACCGAACGCCAGAACCGCGGCGAAACAGCAAGCGCCTCGGCCTCGGCCGAAGCGCAGGTAAAAGCGGCGCAGGCTACTCTCGAGCAGGCACAGGCGCAACTCGCGCATCAGAGGGCCGACACCAGCCGAACCGTTGCACTCGCCGGCCAGGGCATCATGAGCGCGCAGTCGAAAGACGATGCTGTAACCAGCCTGCAGGCTGCTGAGGCGGCCGTAAGCACCGCACGGGGCAACTTAACCGCCGCGCAGGCTAACCTGCGGCAGGCGCAGGCGCACGAACTCCTGACCGCAGTCTCCGCCCGCTCGGTAAATGAGTCCCGCGACGCAGCAGCCAATGCCCGTGCACTGGCTGCTCAAGCACGCATCGAGCAGAGCTATTCCGAAATCACAGCCCCCGTCGACGGCGTAGTTAACGTGTGGGCGGCCCGCCAGGGCGAAGTGGTGAGCGCCGCCACGCCCATAGTCACCATCATGGACCTTTCGCAGACGTGGGTCTACGCGCCGCTGCCCGAAACCTACGCCGACAATGTCAAACTCGGCGATAGCCTGCGCGTTGTGATGCCCAGCGGCACAACCGTCCAGGGCAAGGTCATCGCTAAGATGACCGAAGCCGATTTCGCCACCCAGCGCGACGTCAGCCGCAGCAAGCGCGACATCAAAACCGTACAGCTCAAGCTGCTCATCCCCAATCCCGGAGACGCATTCGTGCCCGGCATGACAGCCGAAGTGTACGTGCCGCAAAGCAAGCTGGTGAAGCAATGAGCGCGACTGCTGCAACACGGCTGGCGAGTTATGCTGACAAGCCTGCGCCTGCCATCGCGGTCGAGAACATCGTCAAGCGCTACGGCGACTTCGAAGCCGTGAAGGGAGTCACCTTTCGAGTAGCCGAAGGCGAAATCTTCGGCCTGCTCGGCCCCAATGGCGCCGGCAAAAGCACGCTCATCCGCATGATGACCACGCTGATCCCGGTCACATCGGGCCGGGCTCTGGTAGGCGGCCACGATGTCACAAAGGACCCCGACGACGTGCGGCGCATGATCGGCGTCATTCCTCAGGCGCTCACCAGCGATCCCGATCTCACCGTCGAAGAAAACCTGGTCATCTACGCCAAGCTCTACAGCGTGCCGCGCGTCCAGCGCGAAAAGAACATCGCCAACGTTCTTGAAGCGGTCGATCTCACCAAATGGCGCGACGCACAAACCAAGACGCTCTCCGGCGGCATGCGCCGGCGCCTTGAAATCGCACGCGGCCTGGTCCATGATCCACGCATCTTCTTCCTCGACGAGCCCACCACCGGACTCGATCCGGTCTCGCGCATCGCCGTCTGGGAGATGCTCAACAACCTCAAGGCCTCGCGCAATCTCACCATCCTGCTCACCACGCATTACATGGAAGAGGCCGATAAGCTTTGCGACCGCATCGCCATCGTGGATCACGGAAAGCTGGTCGCCCTGGGCACGCCCACCGAGCTCAAGAACAGCGTGGCCGGCGCCAACGTAGTCGAAGTGCGTTTCGACCGCGAGTCGCCTGAATGGAAAGAGCGGCTGGAGAAGCTCGAAGGCGTGACCAGCGTTCAGCCGGAGAGCGCCGGCTTTTATCGCGTGCTCAGTACTTCGGGCTCCAAAACCACGCTTGATCTGGTGCACATGGCCGCTGAGCTGGGCGTCACACTCACGTCCCTCAGCGTGCAGAACACCACCTTGGACGACGTCTTTGTCCACTACACGGGCCGCCAGCTCCGCGACGAGCAGGTGAAGTCGGTCTTCATGATGCCGCCGCGGCCAGGAGCACAGCCATGAACAGAATGTGGGCGATTGTAGAACGCGAGATGCGGAAGTTCTTCCGCTCGCCGATGCTCATGATCATGAGCATGATGCTGCCCCTGGTGCAGCTCGTCATCCTGGGCAACGCCTTCGGCGGAAAAATCACCAACGCGCGCGTGGGCGTTGTGGACTACGACCACGGCCCGCAGGCGGTCAAGATACGCGAAGCTTTCGACTCCGTAGCGGCGAACATAAATACCTTCCACACCTTCGACTACCCCGACGAGCGCACCGCGCAGGACGCCGTGCGCACCGGCAAGCTGGACGCCGCAGTCGTGATTCCCGCGCAGTACTCGCGCCGCGTCTACGCGCAGGACCGCCCGCAGATTGGCCTCGTCGTCGACAACTCCGACCAGTTCGTCTCCGGCAGTATCGAGACGGAAATGCAGTCGCTGGTCGACGCTCTGAATGCCCCTGTCGTCCCCGATGCAATCGATAAGCAGGTGGCGCTCGAAACCGTGGAACTCTATCCCTACATCGCCTACATGAAGTTCCTGCTCGCCGGTTCCATCGCGCTCGCCATGTACGTCTCGGTAATGATCGGCGGCGGTATGCTTTACATCGATGACAAGGCCCGCGGCGTACACGAGGGTTACCTGGTCACGCCCATCACGCGGCTCGAGCTGGTCATGGGGCTCAATATCGCCGGCGCCATCAAGGCCGTGCTCGCCGGCGTTTCTCTCACCGTCATCGGCTCCCTCATGGCCGGCCTCGGAACAATCTTTCATCCCGTGCAGTGCCTGCAGCTGCTCTGCATCATCATCGTCACATCTATCGCCTTCAACGGCATGATGTTTCTTATGATGGTGCGCGTGGACGACCCGTTGGTGCCGCGCGCCATGTTCGGTGTGCTCAATACCCTGCTCTTTTTCCCCTCCGGCGCCATCTACCCCATCACTGCGTTTCCCAGATGGCTGCGCATGATCGCCATCGTCGATCCGTTCACCTACGCCATCCACGGCCTCAAGGCCGTGCTGCTTAAGGAAGGCGGATGGGTTGCGATGTACGGAGATCTTCTCTTCCTGGGAACGTTCGGCATCGGCTGCCTTCTGATTGCGTCCTCGTTGTTCAAGAGAACGCTATAGTGCGGAATGGGGCGCGCACGGGACGATATCAAGCCACAAAACTGACGCTGCTCCCGTCTCTCGGCTCCGCTGCGCTCGCAGGCCCAGCCTCGTCATCCTCTTCCCACAGTTCCTCGGCTTCCTCGTCTTCTTCCTCCTCCGCGCCTGCGGCCTTTCGCAGCGCGGAGGTGTATGTATCATCGCTAAGCCGCGCCGTCGCCTCAATTGAAAACTCCGCGGTTAGCTCCGGATCCGCTGGCCGCGGTTTCATCGTGGGCATCACGCGAATTCCGGCGATCGGGGCAATTTCCATAATCCCCTTATCGGCTTTTCGCACAATGGCTTTAATCTACACCCCACGTTTTGCTTGAATTTCTGACAATTCTGTCTCGATCCAAGTCACAATCTGCCTGAAATCTCGACAATCCTGAACCCTGCAGTCCCAACCGGCCGCTCACACTTCTTGCTAAACTTTCCCCGTGCAGGATGAGACCGAATTCCGGCGAGCCGCGCAGGCGGCCATCGAAGCCCTCAAGCAGCACCTGATTGCCCGCGCGGAAGTACATCAGGCCGGCTTCGAGGTCGAGGAGCAGGGGCACGTGCTGAATGTGTTCTTCGACAAGGCGAAAGGCAAAATTATCGTCATGCCGAATGGCCCAACGCGGCAGATCTGGGTCGCCGCGCCCGATAACAGCCTCAAACTTGATTGGGATCCGGCATCCGGCAGATTTGCGCTGGCGCGCACCGGCGAGCCGCTCACCCCGCTCGTCGACCGGCTGATCGACGAGCATCTCTAAATTAAAACCCGAGAAGTCCGAAGGAATCCCATTTTCAGTTGTCAGTAATCGGCGGAAACTCATCCCGACTACTGACAACCGATTATCGATCCCGAAGGCTGTTCTACGGCTTCAGGCTGTAGATTATATTGAGGTTTTTTTCCGCCACATTCTGCGGCAGCGGAGCGTAGGAGAGCGCGGCTGACTCCTCTTGGCCGGATTTGACAATCCAGCTCAGAAGATCCATCAATACCTTGCCATTGGCGCTGTTCGCGTCGGCCTGGGGTGCGATGATCCAGGAAAAGCTGCTGATCGGATAAGCTTCGGCTCCTGGCGGATTGGTGATGGAGACACGCAGATCCGCGGGCATGTCTTTCACGCTGGCGGCCGCCGCAGTGGTGCTGTCAATGGACGCCGTAACGAATTTTCCGTCGGAATTCTTTACCGCTCCCACTGTGATGTGGTTCTGCAAGGCATAGATCAGCTCAACGTAGCCAATGGCGCCCGGCAACTGGCGAACCAGACCGGCAACGGCCTCGCTTCCTTTTCCGGCAATGCCGACCGGCCAGCCGGGCGACGTGCCCGCACCCGGGCCACTCTTCCATTCCGGGCTCACTTTGCTCAAAAAGTCGGTGAAGATGAAGCTGGTGCCGCTGGCATCCGCACGATGTACCACCGTGATCTTCTGGTCAGGTAGCTTGACATCAGGATTATCGCGGGCAATCGCGGGATCGTTCCAGTTGGTGATTTTGCCCAGGTAAATGTTGGCCAGCGTTTCGCCGCTGAAGCGCAGATCGGTTACCCCGGGTACGTTGAAAATGGGTGCGACCGCGCCCAGCACCACCGGAATGTGAACCAGCTTGACTTTGCACGAGCTGATCATCTGGTCAGTCATCGGCATGTCGGAAGCGCCAAAATCCACCAGGCCCGCACAGAACTGGCGGATGCCGCCACCGGAGCCAATGGATTGATAATTGATATTGACACCAGGATGCGCCGCGGCGTACTCCGCAAACCACTTAGAGAAAATGGGGTAATCGAAACTCGATCCGGCCCCCGTGAGATTCTGGGCCTGAGCTGTGCTCAGGGCAAAGACGAACAACGCAACGGCAACTAGGAATTTTTTCACAAACACACTCCTTCAGGATTCTCCTGCCGTGACTCATTCTGCAATGCCAATGTTACGGACAAGTGAAATGATGGGCGCATTCCGAGGATTCTACGCACACTTGGGTGCCTGATTCCGGCCGCGAAACCGTGGTCTCCCCGGACACGTCCCGGACAAGTCTTTGTCCGGGGTTGGGTTGGGGGGCCAGCGTTGGAACCACGCGGGCGCCGATTTCTACGGCCGCTCACCCCGCCATTTCTCCGCCAGCTTCGGATCCGCCAGCGCCTTAATGTACACGCCTCCCACTACACTGCGCGCTTGAAACCCCATTTGCCTGCCTGTCTTCGTATCGTACCAGTCGGTAAGAGGCACGCGCGTCGAGCCCTCGTTCACCCAGCGCGCGATCGGCGTCATCAGCGCGGAGAACTCATCCGGCTGCTCCGTCAGCGTTGCCGTCCACAGCTCCCAATCCAGCTTCGTATAATCGGCGCGATTATCGAGCGGCAGCCCGTACCGGTTCAGATGCGTCAGATAAAACGCCATCTCCGTCTGCCGCACTTTTGCGGGGAACAGATGAAGACCGAGCAACTGGTCCCACACCAGGTTGTACTTTTGGCTCCAGGTGCCCGGCTTGTCGAAGGCCAGTTTATAGTGATCCCCGTCGATTGCCATCGTCTGCCACTGCTCGGCCATACCCGCGGCAAGCTGCGCGTACTCGTGCGCCACGTCCGGCTTGCCTAGCGCCTCAGCCATCTGTGCGTAGGCGGCAAGCGCCTCAATGGCCTTAATCGACAAATTCGCATTGTGCGCCAGATGACCGGCAAAATCGTCCGTTGAAAGCTGGTTCGCCGGATCCAGTCCCTTCTCGCGCAGATATTCGGCCCATTGCGTGAACTGTGGCCAGTACTCGCGCACGAAATCCCAGTTGCCTAGTTCGCGGCTCATTGCGTCGGCGAGGATCAGCAGGTTGCCGCTCTCCTCCACCGGCATCTGGTTCTCTTCTGTCTTCTCGCCGCCGCCGTACACCTGCCCATCGGCCAGCGGATAGGTCCCCAAATCGTGCGGCGCGAAGGGAAACTTCCAGCGCGGCAACGCGGCGTATTCCATCACCGGCTTGAGCTGCGCCTCAAGCAACTCGGGATTAAAAAATAGAAAGAACGGCGCCGAAGGATAGAGCACGTCCACGGTCGAAATGCATCCGTTCGAAAAATTCTCCTTCGGAAACAGCATCGGCGTGCCGTCGACATCCGCCGCAAACCCGTGCGCAGCGAGCGTCTGCCGATAGGCTAGAATCGCGAGATGCGCATACCCCGGTCCGCCGGCCTTGGTCAGGTCGGCCGTCAGCTCGCGGTCGAACTCCTCCGCGTGCAGCTCGAGTGCCACGTACTGCGACTCGGCCTGCGCCAGCATCTCGGGAATCGTGAGCCCGTTGCGTTGCCAGTAAGGCCGCAGCTTGCGGCCCAGGTACTCGATCGAGTACGTCTCCGTGTAAGCCAGCAAAATGTGACGATGAATGGGCGCAGACGAAACTCGTCCCAGCGGCAGCGCCACGGCCAGATGCGCCGCGTGGTCGCGCGGCATGCGCGGCATATCGGCATCGTCAGCCTCCGGCAGGGTCCCGTTTGCAACAAACGAGCCCAGCGCATCGCTTGACAGCGCCGTTTCCGCATCCGCGCCATCCGGCGTCGCCAGGTGGAAGTAACCCCAGTCGATGCGCAGGTCGTCTCCGGGCCGGTTGAGCACGCGCTGTTCGGCTGAACCCGTATTGAGCACCGTAAGCCCCGGCGCGCGCAGCCGGCCCCACGTCACCGCCTCATCCGGCGTATTCACCGCAATCACCGGATCGACATCGACAAGCAGCGTCACATCGTGGCTTCCCTGCCCCGTAGCAGTAAAGCTCAGGTAGGTGACCGGCCGCGAAAGCGCGTCGAGATCTTTCGGAAACGCCGGCGTAAAGAACGTCACCGTCAGCGTAACGCCGCTCGCCTCGAAGCTATAGATGGTTCGCGTCGGCGTTACCGCAAGCGAAGTCTGCTGCATCGCCGGCAGTTCTTCGTCCCGCAGGGAGCGCGGCTTCGCACCCATAAAGCGCCACGTCTTGCCGTCGATCCGCGCCAGGCCCACAATCGGCTGGCGCGCGCCTGTCCAGTGCTTCGTGTCTTCGTCGGTCAGCCGGTCGGCCATCGACCAGACACTAAAGTACGGATCATGCGCAATGAGCGGAACAGCCGGCGGGCGCTGCGCAACTGAGTTTGCCGAATTCGCAGTAGCGGTTGGCTGCTGCGCCCCGGCGCAGGCGGCAAGGTACACAATGCAGGCAACAGCAGCGCAATGGATTGGCTTCAATCGCATTTTCCTCACTGTTTTTTCCCGAACCCTTGTTTTTCCCGAACCCTTGATGGAGGCGCCCATTCTCACAGGGAGAAGAAGCGCGCACATGTCTGAAGTGAAGCGGTACAACGCAACCAGTCTACCCGTCTCGGCCATTCACGGTTTTCCACGCCGCAGGGCACCTATCTGGTGTATTCGCGCGTTATGACGCGGGTCGCTCTGCGGACGCGGAGACAGCCAGCGGCGCGGACTGCGCAAGCGGCAGCGTGAAATGAAACGAAGCGCCTGAGCCAAGCTCGCTTTCGGCCCAGATGCGCCCGCCATGGGCCTGCACGATGTGCTTCACAATAGCAAGGCCCAGCCCCGTTCCGCCGGACTCGCGCGAGCGCGCCTTGTCTACTCTGTAGAAGCGCTCGAAGATGCGCTCCAGGTGCTCGGATGCGATGCCGGGGCCAAAGTCCTGAATCGTAAACTGCACTTCGGAAGCAAGCGGCTGCGCGCCAATGCGGATGCGCTTGCCTTCTTTTGCGTATTTCAGCGAGTTCTCGATCAGATTGCCGAAGACTTGGTTCATGGCGTCAGGATCGGCCATGACCAGATCGTTGGGCGCGCCACCCGTTTGCAGCTTCACGCCGGAATCCACCACAATCCCGCCCAGCAACTGGATTGCGTCCTGTACCAGCGCGCTGGCCCGCGTCGGCTTCAGCGAGAGCTTGTAATCAGGGCTTTCCACGCTGGCCAGAGCCAGCAAATCCTCCGTCAGCCGGCTCATGCGCGCCGCGTTCTTCAGGATGATGCCGAGGAACTCCCGCGTCATCTCCGGACTGGGATTCGGATCCTCAATCAGCGTCTCAACGTAGCCTTGAATGGAGGTGAGCGGTGTGCGCAGCTCGTGGCTCACGTTGGCCACAAAGTCGCGCCGCGTCTTCTGCGCCGCCTCAATACCGGTCACGTCATGCAGAACGACCAGCGCGCCGCCCGAGGGCAGCGGCGCCGCATTCACCTCAAACACTCGGCCCGGCGCCAGCGACGATGCCCGGCCGAGGCAAAGCTCTCGCCGTTCCAGAGCCCCGCGCACGCAGGCCAGAAATTCCGGATCGCGCGCCGAGTGGACCAGCGGCCGGCCGGCGCGAATCTGTGTGCCGGCAATCCGCTGCATCACCGCATTCGACCACCGCACCTGGCCGTCGGATGTAACAGCAACCACCGCCTCCTGCATGCCGTCGAGCATGGCGGCCAGTTCCTGTCGGCCGCTTTCAAGTTCCGCAAAATCGGTGTCCAGCCGCTCCGCCGTCCGGTTCAGAGCGGACTCCATTGCGGAAAACTCGTCCTCGCCTTCCGTGTTGTCAAGCCGCGCGCTCAGCTCGCCGCCTGCAATGCGGCGCGCGAATGTCACCACCCGCGCCAGCCGCGCTGAAATGCGGCCGGCTACAATCGCCGCCAGCGGCAGTGCGATCACCAGCGCGATCAGCCCCGACCACGTTGCATGCCTGACCAGCACGCTCAGCGAGTCGGCAGCGGCGTGCTCCGCAAAACGATGGAACACCACCACCATCACTAAGGTGTGGAACAGAAGAAGCAGAACGAACAGGCCAAGCAGCCTGGAAAAGACCTTGTGGGTCATAAAGCCCGCACCAGCGTTTTCGGTTCAACTGCTTACAGGGTTGACGCGGCTGCGTGGCTCTTTCCTGAAGAAAGAGCTACCTGGGGTCATGCCGCTGGCTGGTCGACGTATGAACCGAAGACGCCTTAGAAGCCGTTCCTGGGCATTTCAAATCGGTATCCGGCGCCCCGCACCGTCTTCAAATAGCGCGGATTTTCCGGGTCCAGCTCGATTTTCTCACGGATGCGGCGCACATAGACATCGACCGAACGGGGAGTCACAAAGCGGGCATCGCCCCAGACGGCATCGAGCAGGTGGTCGCGGCTGAACACGCGCCCCGGATGCCGTGCCAGGTAGTCGAGCAGCCGAAACTCGGTCGCGGTTGTGGTGGTCAGCTCTCCACGCACCTTCAACTGCATCGCGCCGGCGTCGATAATCACGTCTTCAAAGCTGACGATTGAGGGAGAATCCGGCCGTTCGAACCGCCGCAACACGGCTTTAACACGCGCCACCAGCTCACGCGTGGAAAACGGCTTGGTGATGTAGTCGTCGGCGCCGAGCTCGAGGCCCAGCACGCGATCGTTCTCACCCGCCCGCGCCGTAAGAAAGATGATCGGAATCGTGGAAAGCGCCGCATTGCTGCGCAGCCGCCGGCAAACGTCCAGCCCGTCACCGCCCGGAACCATGATGTCCAGCAGGAACAGCGCCGGTGCTTTGCGTTCGGCGTCGGGAATCAGGTTGGTGGGAGTGTGAAACAGGCGTGCCTCGAATCCGGCCGCCTCAAGGTTGTGCTGCACCAGCCGGGCGATGTCGGTCTCGTCTTCCAATACGAAAATGGATTGGCTCAAGCGGGTAAGCCCCTCAGCAGGCGGTTATAGAGTGACAATTACCGAAACCGCCCCTTTTCACCACCAGACTAATGCACGGCGGCAAAGATTTTGCAAATGTTTGATGAATTTGGCCGTCCCGCGATCCGGGTTCTCAGCGTCCTGCCTTAGCAAGGGCGGGCGACCCGTGTTCGTCGCCGTTGCGCGAGCAAGGCGATGCCTGCCCGCTATCCGGTTGCGTTGCGCCTGCCAGCGCCGCCTCGGCGCGGGCTTTCTCGCGCGCGGCGCGCTCCGCCCTGCGCTGCCGCACCACGCGGACAGCCACCAGGAACAAAGCAATAAATGTAACCACCAGCAGCGCAATGGCAGGAATTCCGTGTAACTGCTCCGCTGGCGCGCCCACATCTTCGTCCACATCGCGCATCAGCAGCGAAAGGCCGATGAAAACGAAGAAAACATGTGCGCAGAAGACGTGCAGCGAAGCCTTACCCAGGGTGAGGAACGGCTCATTGGCGACAAAGCGCAGCAGGAACTTGCGGAACCAGTAGACGACGATCGAGAACGCGGCCAGATTGACAACGCGCAGCGGTCCGATCTGCCATTTGTCGAGCTGCGTGCTGAGCACATCCTGTGTAAGGTGGGGGCCCAGCCAGCCCCAGCGTACGCCGATGAACAACAGGCACGCCAGACAGGAGAGCGCAGCGATCCAACCCGGAATCCGCCGGAACGTCGCCGCATGCAATGCCGACCGGGAGCCAAGCCATACGCCCACCACCCACAGCGCCTGCCAGGCAAAAAGGTTGAAGGCTCCGGTCTCCTGCAGCGGAATATGCAGATGAGTAACATGCACAATCCAGTTGTGCACCAGGTCGCGCAGCCCGAACTGCGCCATCAGCCACACTGACCCGCTCACCAGCAAAACCTTTTTCCACCCGAATCGCACCGAAGCCGAGAGCACAAGCGGCGTAAAGAAGAGGAAGATGACGTACATTGGCAGAATGTCGAGAAGCGGCGGGCAGTAGAGCAGCAGCACCGAACCGACAATCGCCACCACTGGGTGCGCAATATAAAAATCGAGCAGGTTGTAGATGGCTGCTCTATGGGTATGCACAGCGTAAGCGCCCGCAATGGTGAAAGCCAGCGCCAGCATCACCAGGTGATAGCCATAGATCTTGAGAGTTCGTTTCCAGAGCTTCATCCGCACGCGGGTTTCATCCTGCATGAGTTCGCGAATGTAAAGCCGTCCTACCAGGAACGCGGACACGAACACGAACCCTTCTGCCGAAGAGACAAACCCAATGGGTGAGTTAACGAAGTCGCTGAAGTGCGTGGGCAGATGCGTGAGCGTCATCCAGACAAGGAAAACTCCACGCAGGGCGTCAAGTTCAGGGCGTCGCTCGAGACGGGGAAGGTCGAGGCGGGGAAGATTCATAAAATCACCGCCGTGCCGTGCGGCGCTATCCAGTTAGACGCGACGGCAAAAACCCGGTTGTCCGGCGTGAACCCGACACGTCCACCAAAACAAAAATGGAGCAACCATGAAGGCTGCTCCGGATAGTCCCACATCGTAGTGCTTCTTATCGAGATTGATCGCATCAAATGCAAGCCGCCTCGTCCTGCTCTTCGCCGTCCTCATCTTCGACCAAAACAGCTGGAACCTGCGCGAAACCGCTCCCTCTGAATCCAGGTGTCGGTTTTCTGCGCGCCTGATTGAAGTCGAGCGCCAGCTTCGTCATCTCTTCATAGTCGGGGCGGTTGCGATCCCAGAACTCTGTGCATTCGTGCACAGGGAATGGAACCAGCCGCGCCGGATTCGAGTTTGTGCAGACGACAAGCACCTCTGACTCGCGATACCCGGTGGTGAACTGCCCGTTTGTGCAGTGACGGCACAAATGCTCGTTGCCAACCGGGGTGCCGTTTTTCACATTCAGTTTAGCCATGGCAATTGTCATTTCTATCCGGAAGTTCCGGAGATTGTTGGCTTGCGCCATGCTGCCTCTATTGCTCTGCCCCTCAACGGTCAACCCTGATCCTGACCCCGCGTTCTGAGTCGAGCCGATGAGTTGCGGATCATCAAAATAGCAGTGATCTGCATGATGCAGCCGGTTTTGATCAAGAGCGCCGATGCCGTGCCACAAAAGTTAGCCATAACGCTGAGGCAGCAGCAAACACACTTCCCTCTGGCAAGCGAAAGAAAAAAGCGTCGCCGCACAGGCGCAGCGATTCTTCTACAGCCCGCTCAAAGCAAGTTGATTTCTTGAACTGCCGCGTTAAGTGGAGGGCGTGTTAGCAGTAGATAGGAAACCACGCCCGGCAGCTCGAAAGACCATTCTCCGGCCTTTCTGCTTTATGCAACGAATTTTGCGTCATGCAAATCATCGGGCGTTCTCCTGCGCAGATGATACTTTGCCATAGGCCCAACGAGAAGGCAACAGCTAAATCATCATTCAGCAGCCGAAATCCGGGACTCGGGCCGTCTTATCGCGTCGCCCGAAACCTTAGCCGCACATAATCCGCCGTCCAGTTCCCTTCCTCATCGCGCAGAGCGGGTGCCAACAGCGCTTCGGTATCCCGCACCACCGCCTCGCGCACAGACACGGGTAACTCCTCGAGCACTCCGCGGCGAAAGGTCCTCAACCACTCTGCCATGCCGGTGGCCAGAGGCGTGGGCCGGGGAATCAGCGCGATCTCGTCCACCTTGAATCCGTATTGCTCCAGCCGACGCTGGTAAGCAGCCGGCGTGGGATAGTAATTCACATTCTCTTCGCAGCCGGTGAAGCCGTGCTTCTCGAGCGCCGCGGCAAATGCAACCACAATCGCAGCAATATTGCCGTGCCCGCCGAACTCCGCCACAAAGCGGCCGCCCGGCCTGAGCACGCGATGCACCTCGCCGAGCATTGCGTCGTGATCGCGCACCCAGTGCAGCGCCGCATTGGAGAATGCCGCATCGAAGGCTCCGCCGGCAAACGGCAACTTCTCGGCCGGAGCTACTTCGGCACGCACGCCGCGCTCCCGCGCTGCCGCCACCATTTGCGGCGAGGAATCGATTCCAGTGACCGTTGCACCAGTGTCCGCGATGCGCAGCGTAAGCTGGCCGTCGCCGCAGCCGATGTCGAGAATCTGCTCGCCCGCACGCGCCTCGAGCCACTCCACAACGCCCCCAGCCAGGCCGTGCACAAATGCGCCGGCACGCGCGTAGGCTTCGGGATCCCAGTTCTGCGACAAAGGAACTCCTTGCTATCGGTCAAATCGATTGCACGGGCACCAGCGTCAGATCATCGACCAGGCCCACTTCTTTCTGGACGAACGGCTCGCCGTACCGGACGCCGGCCAGCAGTCCATAATGCCGCGCCTCGGCGAATGTGCGCTCGCGAATCTCTTCTTCCGGCACGAACAATCCACCACCCGTCTTCTGGTTCGCGTACTGCGACTTATACGCCATCAGCGCAAGATGGCGCTGCTCGATAAAAGGTGTAATATCCACGATGAAGCTCGGCCGCACATCGGCGTAAAGGCTCGCGTAAACGATCTTGAAAGGCCGGTGCGGCTCGGCGTCCGTCTCAATCTTGCTCAGGCCAGACAGGAAACAGGCTTCATACCCGATCGTCGCCGTGATCGCGTGATCGGGATGGCGTGCCTGCCAATAGGGCAAAATCACGACACGCGGCCGCAGGCGGCGCAGCACGCGCACAATTTCGAGCCGGTTGGCAAGGGTGTTCTCAATCGCGCCGTCCGAAAAGCTGAGCGCATCGCGCCAACCCACGCCAAGAATCCGTGCTGCCTCTTCGGCTTCCGCCTCGCGCTGCGGGGCGCTGCCCCGCGTGCCGGCCTCGCCTTGGGTAAGATCGAGAATCGCCGTGCGCAGCCCGCGCGCAGCCATGCGCATCAGCGTTCCTCCGCAGGTCTGCTCCACATCATCGCGATGCGCAGCGATGGCCAGAACATCGGCGCGGAAATCGGCAGGTGCTGGCATAAGGCTCGAGGAAGAACCGGCCTGCAAACAGCGCTCAAACTCGCGAAGCTAAACTAGCCCCGCTAACACCGCTAATAAACGGTATTGTTGGCGTCGCTAGTGGCATCCATATACGCCACGTCCCACGCCGTTCCGGTGACCGTAACGAACTCGTTGTTGAGAGCCGACCCGTCCTGCGTGGAATAGATGTACACCTGACCGCCTTCGGCGGTATAGATCTTGTGCAGCCCGGTAACCGCGGCAATGCCCGTAGCATCGCCGAGATACGGTTCAATCATTACCACCTGGTTGGTCGACGTGTTGTACATCGTCAGGCAGCCGTACCCGCCGGCCGCACCGGTTGCGAAGCGCACGCCGTTGGTGCACTGCCGCATGCCGATCCACAGAGTGTTGTCGTCCGCCTCGAGCATGCGGCTCACGCCGCCGGGCACGCCGTCACTGATCGAAACGGCAGGATTGGAAATCGTAAAGCTGGCCAGATTCACCACCGTCAGATTGCCGCCGAAAAACGTTTGGCCGGAAATGGTCTGCGGCTGCTGACCGACAACATACATGGTGCTGGAGTCGACAAGCGCATTGCTGGCCCCGCCGGGAATCGCAATCGTCTTCATCGCCGTCGCCGATGAGTTGGCGCACGGGGAGCTGTTACAGGGCAGCAGACCCGAGGATTGGCCGGGTTGGAAGATCATGGGCGAGATGGGCAAAATCGAGATCGACGCCGTTGTGCCGCCGCACTCTGGACCGCAGTTCAGTATGTATGCAGTGCTGCCGTCGGCGGAAAAAACCGCCTTGACCGGCCGGTCGAAGCTCAGCGGGGCGCCATAATAGTTGCCCGTTGCATCCACGTTGTCGGGGCTCTGCACTTGGAAAAGGCACCAGCTCGGCGCATTCTGCGGCTCGCAGTCCACCGCCGCTTTGGGCCAGGTGCTCGGTCCGCCCGAGTAGGCGATTGACTGCGCCTGCGTAAGCGCGCGCGGGTAATAAGCGTAATCGGAGTTCTGCACAAACGCCAGCGCCATTGAGCCGCCCGGGTTCACGCTCACCCGGTACACTCCAGGCAGTCCGAACGAGATGCCCGTGTTGCTGGCCGTGCTGACCACCGTGAACAGGTTCGACTGCTGATTGGCAGCGAAGGCGTACAACCCATTACGGGTGACGAAGATGCTCGATGACGGTCCGGAAAGCCCGCCAACAGTGCTCGATTCCTTCTCTTCCTGGTAGTTAATAAGCGCAAAGCTGCCGTCGCCCTCGCTGTAAACGGCTCCGAGCTGCTCCTCGGGCATGTTCTGGATGCTGTAGGGCAGATTGCCGCCGAACCCGGCAATCGAGAAAGACGCAGGCGTGCCGTTGTAACCGCTGCGTTCATCGTAATAAGCGTCCACGATCTGCAGCGCGCCTTTGCTCAGCCCGCTGGGGTTCTGGATCGCGATCATGACCCGGTTGAGGAGCTTACTCGGCGGCAATTGCCTGCCATCAACATAGGTGGTGCTGCCGCAGCCCGCCAGCACAGCAGCCAGCACCAGGGCGGCAGCGGCGCTCATCCAAAAACTACTCTTTTTCAAAATCCTTACCCTCGGAATCTAACCGTCCACCGGACGGCGCAAAGATCTCCGCCGCCCCGAACAAAATCAATCGCGAAACAGGCAGCCGGAGAGGCCAAAACTCACAAGCCGGAACCGGATTTTGCCTATATTTTGACTCTCGAAGTATAACAAAGTGGCCCATATGGCTGGATAGCCTCCCTAGGACCAAAACCGGGTGCCCCACCCTCGCGCCGTCTTTGTTTTTGGCGCTAGGGTGGGAAGCGATGCGACCAACATCGCCGCACCCAGACTCCTTTGCCCAATGCGTTAGCATTGTCAACAGAATGACGCAATTCACCGAGACCTTGCTGAGCCGCCCCATGCTTGCCGACGGCGCCATGGGAACGGTGCTCTATGCACGCGGCGTGTTCATCAATCGCTGCTACGACGAGCTGAACCTCTCTGACCCGGGCCTGATCCTGGCCGTGCACGAGGAGTACCTGCAGGCTGGCGCCGAGATCGTCGAGACCAACACCTTTGGCGCAAACCGCTTCCGGCTCACGCGCCACGGCCTCGGCGGCAAGGTGCGCGAAATCAACGAGGCCGGCGTGCGGCTGGCGCGCAAAGCCGTCGATCACCTCAGGGAAAAGCAGGCAGGCGAAGCGTGGGTCGCCGGCTCCGTCGGGCCGCTTGGCGTGCGGCTTGAGCCCCTCGGCAAAACAGGCCTCGACGAAGCCCGCGCCGCCTTTGCCGAGCAGATTGCCGTTCTGGCCGGAAACGGTCCGGGGAATGGCGTAGACCTGCTGATCATCGAAACCATGTCCGCCCTGAACGAAGCACAGCAGGCGCTCGAAGCTGCGCACCAAGTTGCTCCACACCTGCCAGTGCTGGTCATGGTCACAGTCGACGACGAGAGCAACTGCCTTGACGGCGCATCGCCCGCGCACGCCGCCACGCTGCTCACCGAGTGGGGCGCAAGCGCCATCGGCGTCAACTGTTCCACCGGCCCCACAACCGTGCTCACCGCCATCGAAGCCATGCGCGCCGCAACCGCGCTGCCGCTGGCTGCCATGCCCAACGCCGGCATGCCGCGCGCCGTCGAGGGCCGCAATATCTATCTATGCACGCCAGAGTACATGGCCAGCTTTGCGCGCAAGGCCATCGGCACTGGCGTGCAGATTGTCGGCGGCTGCTGCGGAACGACGCCCAACCACATTCGCGCCATGCGCTCGGCCATGCGCGCCCTCGACGCGCAGGCGCACGTGGAAGTTCCAGGCGTAACGCCGGCCGTGACCAGCGAAATTCCTCCGGCGCCCTTGGCGCAGCGCTCAAAGCTGGGCTCGCTGATTGCGGCAAAAAAATTCGTGACGCTTGTGGAAGTAGTGCCGCCAAAAGGCATCGACTGCTCCAAAGAGATTGAAGGCGCAGGCATGCTGGCTGCCCTCGGCGTCCACGCCATCAACGTGCCGGATTCGCCGCGCGCCTCAGCCCGCATGAGCGGCCAGAGCCTCGCCATCCAGATCCAGCAGCACACCGGCGTCGAAACGGTGCTGCACTACACCTGCCGCGATCGCAACATTCTCTCCATCCAGTCTGACTTGCTCGGCGCATCCTCCATCGGCCTCCGAAACATCCTCTGCGTCACCGGCGACCCGCCCAAGCTTGGTAACTATCCTGACGCCACTGCCGTCTTCGACGTGGACTCAATCGGCCTCGTCAATATTGTGCAGCGGCTCAACCACGGGCTCGATGTAGGCTCGAACGCCATCGGCGCAAGCACCAACTTCACCATCGGCGTCGCGGCCAACCCCGGCGTTGGCGACATCGAAAACGAAATCCGCCGGTTCGCCTACAAGGTGGAAGCCGGAGCCGAATACGCGATCACGCAGCCGGTCTTCGATCTGAAACTGCTCGAGGATTTTCTCGAGCGCACCCGCGATCACCGCATCCCCATCATCGCCGGCATCTGGCCGCTCACCAGCCTGCGCAACGCCGAGTTCATGAAAAACGACCTGCGCGTCTCCATGCCCGAGGAGATCATGCTGCGTATGGCCCAGGCCGAAACACCCGAAGCCGCGCGCGAAGAGGGCATCCGCATCGCGCAGGAGATGCTCGAAGCAGTACGCCCCTACGTGAACGGCGTGCAGGTAAGCGCGCCCTTCGGCCGTTACGAAGTTGCCGCCGAGGTAATCGCCAGCGTGCTCCCACACGGCGCAGTCGAGATGCAGAAGCAAAGCAGTCCGGGCGATTAAAATTTACCGACAGAAAGCATAGGCGAACTGCATGCCTTCATTTGAAGAGTCGCTGAAGAAACTCGAATCGATCGTCGAGCACCTGGAAAAGGGCGATCTGTCGCTGGAGGAATCGCTCAAGCTGTTTGAGGAAGGCGTCGCTCTCTCCGCCGCCTGCAAGCAGGAGCTCGATTCTGCCGAAGGAAAAGTGCAGATGCTCGTGAAGCAGCGCGACGGCTCTCTGAAACCCGAGCCTTTCCTGACAGAAAAGCCGTTCTAGCTGTTCCCTGTTCCCTGTTCCCTGGCTGTTCCGCCTTTTTGTTCCCTTGGTCCCTTGTTCCCTCGGTCCATTGGTCCCTGTTTCTTCGCCAACCGCGCCAACACCGCCTGTTCCCGCAATACTTGCTTCAACGGCCGCGCCGGCGTGCCGTAGAGCACCGTCCCCGGCGGCAACCCCTCATTCGTAACGGTCTTCCCATTGAACACCCCCGACTGCCCGCCAAGAATCACGCCGGGGCCCACGTGCGCATGATCGCCGATACCCACCTGCCCCGCAAGAATCGCGCCCTTGCCCACCGAACTCGATCCGCTGATGCCGGTGAGCGCAACCAGAATGACATCCTCGCCGATATCGCAGTTGTGCCCCACGTGCACTAGGTTGTCGATTTTGACACCGCGCCGGACGCGCGTCTCCGCCAGCGCCCCGCGATCGATCGTCGAATTCGCGCCAATCTCCACATCGTCTTCAATCGTAAGTGCCCCCTGCTGCGGAAACTGCGTGTACGCGCCGGTCTCGGGATCGCGCACATAGCCGAACCCATCGGCGCCCAGCACCGCGCCCGCATGTGCCACTACCCGGTTCCCAATCGAAGTCCCCGAATAAACTACAACGCGTGGATAAATGCGGCAGTTCTCGCCGATGCGCACGCCCTGGCCGATTACCGCGCCTGCCTCGATGCGCGTCCCTGCGCCCACATGGACGTAATCGTCCAGCACTGCCCCGGGCCCAATCGAAACGTGCTCGCCCAGCTGCACAAACTGCCCTATCACGGCCTGCGGATGCACTCCCGTTGCTGGCAGCATCGGCCGCAGCAATTCCGCAGCGCGCGCGAACCAGAGCCGTGGATGCTTGGCTTCGACAATGTTTTTGCCCGAAGGATATTCAGCCACGCAGCCTGGGCGCAGAACGACAAGGCCGGCAGGGCCGCCGAGGGCAACCGCCGCACCGGCGCCGTCTTCCGCAAACGCAAGTTCCGACGGGCTGGCGAACTCGCACGAACCAACGCCGTCGAGCGGCCACTTCGGATCGCCCTGCACCAGCTCGCCGCCGAGCGTCTTGATCAGTTCGCCGATCGTCACGCTTTCTCCTTTCAAAATCCGGATCAATAAAGCGGCGGCTCGCCGGCCGGCCGCGTCTTCCACCGCCGGTGAATCCACAGCCACTGGTCAGGATAGCGCCGGATCCACGTTTCAATTACGCTGGTGCAGCGCTGCGTGCCTTCGAGAATATCGGCGGCAATGTCCTCGGTGCGAGGAATCTCCACTTCAGGGCCGAACTGCAGAACGTATCGCTTCTCGTGCGGCCGCCACAGCATAAAGCCGGGAATCACCGCCGCGCCCGTTTTGCGCGCCACATGCGCCAGGCCTGTGCCCGTGCATGTCTGGATGCCGAAGAAGCGCACGAAAACGCCCTGCGGAGGCGTCATGTTGGTGTCCATCAGAATACCCACGGTGCCGGCTGCGTGCATCGCCTTTAGTAGCCCGCGCCCAAAATCATCCTTGTGCAGCACGTAGTTGCCGTGCAGGCAGCGGATGCGGTTGACCCAGTTATCAAGCCTGCGATTGTCGAGCCGGCGGATCACCATGCCCATGGGATGTCCCATCATCGAGTGGTAAAAGCTCGAAAGCTCCCACGCGCCCAAATGGCCTGTAAGAATCAGCACGCCTTTGCCGCGGGCCTGCGCCGCCAGGTAATGTTCCAGGCCCTCGGTCGCCAGCCAGTTGCGGTTCTTTTCCGGCGTGTAGTGCGGCATGCGGCAGAATTCGACAAGTTGATAACCCAGATTCTTGTATACGCCGAAAAGAATCTGCTTTCTCGTGCTCCGCGAAAGCGCGGGAAGCGCCATTTCCAGGTTGCGCATGCCCGCGCGGCGCAGGCGTCCGAGGGCAATATACGCGAGCAGCGCAAGCAATGACGCCAGCAGCCGCGCGAATGGGCGCGGCAGACGGCCCAGTATGCGCGCGCAAGTGACGACAAGCCAGTATTCGAGTATCTCTCGCATCGCGGAGGTAAGGATCAGTGTAGCCGCTGCGGAGTAGGCCTTCTATCCGGACATTAAGGAGTTGTAAATATATTCATCTCTATATTGGATCTGCAAAAACATCCCGCAGCGGTAAAGACCCGGGCTGCATGAGGCTCTGCGGCACACGATCCTGGCCCGTGCATGCCGCAAAGCCCCGTCTGCAAAAACTACTACTGATTCTTCGCCATGACGAAATTGTGCGCCACAGTACGCACAAATTCCACAGCTCCGCCCGGCACTTCAACGTTGCCGTGCAGGACGTTTTCAAACGTCTGCGGAGCTCCGTAGTAGGTATCGGTATCTTCCTTGTTCTGCGAGACGCTGGTGCCGTCCAGGTCGATGCCCGCAAAGATTCCCTTGTTGCGCGAGTAGCTGAGCAGCTCGGCGTTCATTTTCCAGTCAGTGGAGGCCGAGCCGGCGCGGCCCACTGGCCCCGCGGCAGCCGATGCATCGCCGCCGATCTTGAACTTGCTCTTGAGCAGGTCCTGAAATCCGTGATCGTTGACCGCAACCAGTACCAGATCGGTGGACTGCGCGCCAATCTGCAGTCCGAACGACCCGCCGGCCATCCGGATGAACACCGGACCGCTCCAGCCGTGGCCGGTGCGGCACGTCACCACGCCCTGGCCATATTGGCCGCCCCAAACAAAAGCCCCCTTCTTAAGGCCTGGAACCACGGCCACGCAGGTAGCCGACTTCAGAATGTTGCTGGGGATGGTGCTGTCCTGCGCCTGCATGATCTCATCGACGACCACCTTGGCGGCGTCGACCCGCGCCTGCAGATCCTCACGGGAGGAAGCCGCAAAGGCTGAGCTGGCAGCAAATAGGAACGAGAAGCTGAGGAATGCAATGGTCTTTTTCATCGACGGTAACCTCATTCGCGCTGCGCCAGACGGAGCAGCAGTGATGTGCGGGAGCCCGAGAAGACCAACAGCGAGCCGGAAACAGCCAGCCGGGGAGACGACTCTCGGGACCGGGAGAGACGCAGGCGGAAACCCGGCCTCCTCAGGATCAGCCTACAACATTAAAGCGCGGCAGCAACGGGAATTGCGCCCGCCACGAATCCAGCCTGGAACCGCACATGACTCCGGACATGGGGCCGAGCCTTATCACAGGATCTCGATCAAGCATGGCAACGGATGGCGATTCTGCCAAGCAGCGGCAACATCGATCGGCTTTGCTGCAGCCAGCAGCATTTGATGGACGCGCGAATTCTCGCACTCGGTGGTTGAGAGCGTGCCGGTGCCGGTCGTGGTCCTGAATACGGATTGCAGCACCCGCGCCGTGAACACCGTATTTCGCGAATTGGCCCAGATGCAGAATGACGTTGGCATGCCGGCCGCCTTGCAGGCCTTGCTGGACGGGTTCGGGGAACGGGAAAACATGCCGGCAACCTTCAACAGCCGGGATCTCCCGGAGAGCCGGCCGCCTGAAGCCGCGACGGCGATCTGCAGAATTGCACAGGGGGTACTGCGAAATGTTTCCAAGCACACAGGAAAAACTCATGTAAAGATGGTGCTATCGGGTTCCGAAACCGGGCTGCAGCTTAGAGTGATGGATTTCGGCCCGGGGTTCGATCAGGAAACCGATGTTCCTACGCCCGGATTGGGTATGATTTCGATGCAGGAACGTGCCCGCCTCGCTGGCGGGACGACAGAAGTCCAGTCGGCATTGGAACAGGGCATCACCGTTATCGTAGATATTTCCCCTCGATCGGCACGCTTAGGAAGTTTTCGCTCAGAAAACCAACTTCCAGCACCGGATCTTGCGAACACAGTCTCTTGTTTTTCCGTTGCCTGCGGACCGTTTCTGAAGGTAAAGGGGGACTTTGTATGTTAAAGCGACTTCTACTTGCCGATGACCACACTCTCATGCTCGAGGGCCTCACGCGCCTCCTTTCGAACGACTTTGCCATCGTAGGCACCGTCTCGAACGGCCGCGCGCTGCTGGTCGAAACTGAGCGCCTGCGGCCCGATGCGATCGTCCTCGACGTCGGAATGCCGGAGCTCAACGGGATCGAAGCTGCCCGCCGGATCAACAAGCAGTTCCCATGGATCAAGCTGATCTTCGTCACGCAGCAACTCGACCCCGCTTACCTGCACGCAGCATTCAGCGCCGGAGCCAAAGCATACGTCGCCAAGCAATCGGCCGCTAAGGAGCTGGTGCACGCCATCCATATGGCGCTGCGCGACAATTACTATGTGACTCCGCTCGCCGGGCAGGAACCCGCGCAGTTGGCGGGTCTAGACCCGCGGAGAAATCCCGCCGGAATGTTCGGCGGCCGGCTCACGCCTCGCCAGCGAGAAGTCCTGCAGCTTGTGGCAGAAGGTAAATCGACAAAGCAGATTTCCGTCATGCTGCACATCTCGCCCAAGACAGTGGAATTCCACCGCAACAGCCTCATGCATGAATTGGGGGTGCGCACCGTTGCAGAGCTTACGCGCTACGCTCTTTCTCGGGGCATTATCAATCAATAAATCGGCTCGCTCAATGGGGGTCAATTCGGCAGCGTTGAAGCCTGTGGGCTTTCTGCCCGCCATGGGTGGGTGCGCGCCTTCACGCAAATGACTTTCTCCCAGTCTCTCCCTCATGGAAGAAAAATATTTTCCATAACGTGGGACTCTACCTTATGTCACTGGGGATATTCCTAGTTCC
>JASIJX010000584.1 GCA_030049955.1 Acidobacteriaceae bacterium | reverse complement strand
AGAACCTGGCATTCGATAAGGCGGGCGATCTGTTGGTGGTGTCAAGAAGCGGAGCGGGCAATGTATATTCGCTGCGGCCAGATGGGACAGTAGGAGAAGTCAAAATGATTCAACAACAGCCTGCGATGGAACGCGGCGGAGCAGTCGAATATCTCCCGGCAGGTGTTTATGGGCTGCGTCAGTTCTCGAGTGAGCGCGGATGGCAGTATGTTGCGCCGGATGGGAGCGCATATATATCAGCAAGCGATGATTTCGTGCAGGGGCACACTGAGTGGGGAACAAAGATGGCCGATCTGCTGCGGACATTCGGCCTGGAGCCGGCCACGCCCGGCAAGCCGTTTTATGTAACCACAGAGAATGACGAAAAGACGTATAAAGGCACGGTGACGGCGACAGGATCGCTGGTGGACCTGAAGCTGTTCGCCGACACGGGCGGCGAAAGCGTAGTGCAGGACGAGCGCGGGCGCGTATATGTGGCCGCCGGGCAGATCATGGTGTACTCGCCGGAAGGCAAGTTGACAGAGAAGATCGATGTGCCGGAGCGGCCGATCGATTTGGTCTTCGGCGGCGCAAACCGGCGGACGCTCTACATCCTGACGCACCACTCGTTGTACGCGGTAAAGACAGCAGTAGCGGGCTTGTGAATCCAAGGTGACAGAATGATGGAGACGGTCCCGAAGATATGCTGCTGGGCCCGATACAAACCTTAGTCTGAGGCGGCTCCTGAGCAATTGGCGGAGGCCCCTAGCCGCTTTACCCTCGAAGCGAGGCGGTATTCCCGCCTACCGTTGAGCAGAGTCCGGGATCAATGGCGATCAACCCCTGCTTCAGTGCGAACAACACCAGGGCCGCGTTGCTCTTGAGGTGGAAGACTTCCATAAGGTGGTGTTTATGGAACTCCACAGTCTTTTCGCTCAGGTTGAGGATGCTGGCAATCTCCTTCATCGATCCACCCTCGGCGAATAACTGCAGGAATTCCCGTTGTCGTGGCGTCAGGTCTTTCGAGAACTGACGCGCCCTTGCTTTTTGTGCGACCCAATCCTCGGCCCTCAGCTTCGGTGTGATGTACGACCGTCCGCGCAAGACCTGTTCAATCGCTTCCCGAAGTTCCGAGACACCCGAGTGCTTGAGAACAAATGCGATTTTACCGAGTTCGAGCGCCGCCGCAGCAAGATTCGGATCATCCCTCATTGTAAGGAAGACGAACTTTACCTCTGGCGCTCGCTCTCTGATTCTTCGCGCCGCATCCAATCCATTTAAAATCGGCATTCCAATATCCGCGACTACTGCATCCGGCCTGAGCCTAAGCGTTTCAAATACCATGGCTCGGCCGTCCTCAATGGTCCCGAGAACGGTGAACCATCTTTCGAGAAAACCTCGCAGCGATTCAGCAAAGATTGCGTGGTCATCAGCAATTAGCAAACGCGGACGGTGAATGTCGTTCTGCCGTGCCTCCATAGAGCAACACCTAACCTTTCTGGGCCGGTCGAACGATCGCGTATACAAACCACTTGTCCCCCACACGACGAAATGGTGGCTGGAAAAGCGGTGACCAGCGTCATCTCATGTCGAGACCCACGAGGCTCCAGGGTGTTGAAGAAATCCTTCCTCTCAATGATTAACGGTGTCGCACGAGCAATTTTTCGGGAGTAGTCTGCCGTACCTTATGCCGTGTTGTGATTGTTTCTGTTTTCGGGTGCAGAGGAACGCAAGCCCTGATCTTTGTTCCGTGCCCAGGTGTGGATTCGATCGCCAACATTCCGCCCAAAAGATTCGCGCGCTCCTCCATGCTTCGAATTCCCAAGCCAGCTGTGCTCTTCAATCCATTTGGATTAAATCCGATGCCCACGTCAGTCACGTTTAGCAGCAGATTGACTCCCTTGCGTCGCAGGCCGACGTAACCCTTCGAGGTGCCGCTGTGTTTCTTCATATTACGAAGACTCTCCTGGACAATTCGAAACACACAAAGAGCGGAGTCCGGGTTAACAGAGCGCGGGATGCCCGAGTGGGCGAACTCCACTTCAATTCCATAATGCCTGCCGAACTCCTTGCACAGCGCATCGATTCCCGTGACGAGTCCGAGGCTTTCCAGCGTGGAGCTGTGTAAACGATGAGAGAGAGCATGAAGATCGGCGCTGATCTCGCTCGCGGAATTTAGAAGATCATGTAAGCGCAGTTTAGCTTCTTCTGGAGACTCGCCAATGAGTTCTACGGCATTGTCAAGATTGAGCGCCAGCAGTGCAAGGCGCTGGCTGAAGTCGTCATGAAGCTCCGATGCGATCCGTCGTCGCTCCTTTTCCTCGGCTGCAATCAGCATGCCGCTCAGTCGGCGTCGCCGGTCACTCTCCGCCTTCAATTGCAGATATGAGGCTAGGAAAGCAGCGAGTGCGACCAGCGCCAGGATAATCAGGACGCCAGGAAGCAAGTGCATGGCTGTGCCCTGCCAATATGTTTCTCTTGGAGAAGAATTCATTCCAAGTTCGGCAGGTGCAAAGGTAGACCACGAATGACCGGATTTATAAAATGCGAGTACGATTGCCTGAGCGTTAACGGCCGTTTGGGCCAAGAGACACCACACGGTTGCAATGAATACGCTTTTGATTCGTAGCCGAATTCCATAAGGTCCACGCCCCGCTATGGCTCCGTGCAGCCAAGCCTTTATTCGGGACCTAATCGGCTGGCCAGGGTGTGTCAACCAAGGTACGAAGTCCATACGTGCTACCTGATGTTGTTTGCGGCCACTCTTGCGACGCCGTCTTTACCGTCAAGTTGTTCCGCTTATTCCGCGCCGATCGCCGTAGCGCACCTGGGTGATACTTGTGCATCACGGAAACTGAAAGCGGGTTGTGGTCAGTAAACCCTTGATACCTTTAGTTGGAAAAAGACGGCGATTGAGGTCGACGCGTCCGTCCTTACGCGCGCGTCCTGAATGGAGTGAATTTTATCTAATATCTGCTGGGCTGGAACCTGTCAAAATATGAAGCAGGCCGCTCCCGTGGAGACGCACGCTTACTGGAACGCAGAAGCCTCGAACTGTTTCTTGCCCCGGCGCCTTTGCTGCTCAGCTATATCCTGGGTCCCGCACCGTGGGATGCGTATATTCAGCCAGGATTCCACTGTGACTGTACTTAGATCGCTGTACTCCGTGATTCGCTATTCTTTGACAAGGCTCCGAGTGCGCCATCTGGGGCACATTGACAAAATAAGTGAAATAGGTTTCTCAGAAGTGAAAGAACTTAGCAGCAATAGTCCCGCTGAGCGCCGCTGATGCATGGTGATACAAGGTAGATTGTTATTCCAAATTCGGAGCTGGAGGCGGAGATCCAAATTCCTCTTTCCCGGCGTTTCCGTCGCCTTCTGGTCCAATGCCATACGTGCCCGTCTTCGATGGAGTCATGGTTCTTGTGCCCGCGCATCGGAGGCGCCTGGCGCCGCAGGCGAAAGCTCAACCTGCAATTTCCTTCAGATCTGCGCGCGAGTTTTCGTAGCTGACGTTGTATTGAAGAATCTGCGGATCAGGCTCAATCTTCCAGTGCCGGCAGGCAGCGAGATAGATCTCCGGCCACCAGTTGCGATGCTCCGTCAATCCATCGTCCTTCCACTTTTTCCAGTCCACCAGAATTTTCGTCCAGGCTGCGTCGCCATAGGCCATCGCCTCGGCCTGTGAGCCAATCACCGGAACAAGCCACCGCCGTCCGATCCTTGCGTGCAGCACTTCGTCGGCCCAGTCGTAATCCTGAATCATCGCTGTAAGCGGATCGGCAGTAGCCAGTGCGACCTCCCACTCGTATTCCTTCCCGGTGGTCTTTGGCATAAGGCCCTGCTCAATCGTGTACAGAACTGCATGACGTTCTTTGGCCGACAATTTCGTATTCAGCCCAAGCGACCAGGTAAAGTTGAACGGAATTTTGGTCCAGTCAACCTCCAGATGGACAAAGCCGATCTC
>JASIJX010000583.1 GCA_030049955.1 Acidobacteriaceae bacterium | reverse complement strand
CTCAGATCCAGCGTGTTGCGTGCATGATCGCTGAAAGTGCGCACGCCGCGCTCGCACAGGATGACCTGATAGTTGCCCTCGCTCATCACGTACTCGGCGGCCATCAGGAACTCGTCGAGCGTTGCGCTCATGCCGCGCTTGACCAGCACCGGCTTGCGCAGCCGGCCGGCCTGCTTGAGCAGGGAGAAATTCTGCATGTTGCGCGCGCCGATCTGGATCACATCCGCCCACTCGGCCACCAGCTCCAGGCTCTCGTTGTCCAGAGCTTCGGTAATGATGCGCAGGCCGAATTTTTCTCTGATTTCGGACATGATCTTCAGCGCATCCAGCCCCATGCCCTGAAAGGCATACGGTGAAGTGCGCGGCTTGTACGCGCCGCCGCGGAAAAACTGTGCGCCCGCTGCCGCGATTGCTTCGGCGATGGCGAAGGCCTGGTCGCGGTTCTCAATTGAGCATGGCCCGGCGACCACGGCCAGTTCGCTGCCGCCGATGGTCGCGTCAGTGCCCGGAAAGTGGATGACGGTGTCTTCTTCCTTGACGTCGCGGCTGGCCAGTTTGTAAGCCTTGGAGACGCGGATCACTTCGGCTACGCCGGACAGCGATTCGAGGTTGCCGCGATCGACCTCGCCCTGGTTGCCCGTGATTCCGATGGCGGTGCGCTGTGCGCCGGGGAGCGGATGCGGGCGAAGCCCCAGTTCCCGGATGTGCGCACACACCGCCTCGATCTGCTCCGGCGTTGCATGCGACTTCATCACCACTAGCATTGGCTGTCCCTAACCCCTGGTCTTGAAACCTCAGTCTACCCGGCGCCAAGGTGAGGGAGCAATCTTGGGCCGAAAACATAGCGGCCGCGGCTCCGGATAGGAAACGCGGCCGCTGGCAGAAGATGCGATCGCTTACGCGGCTCTGCGATTGGGCTTATAACCCGAGATGCCGTAGTACACGACGAACACGTAACCGATGATGGGAATGATGAACGCGTACTGAATGCCCACGCGATCGGCCACAAAGCCCAGGAGCGGCGGCAACACTGCTCCGCCCACATTGCCGATGGTGATAACGCCTGAGCCTTTGCTGGTGAGCGGTCCCAATTCGGCGATGCCGAGCGCAAAGATGTTGGGGTACATCACGGAGTTCGCGATGCCCGTCCCCACCAAACAGGCAATTGCCACCGTGCCGTGCGTGAACATGGCGGCGCAGAGCAACGCTACGCCGAGGATGCCCAGCAGGACCAGCAGCTTTTCCGCCTTGATCCAGACCATGACGGAGCTGCCCAGGAGCCGTCCGATCATCATCAGGAAATAGAAGGCACTGACCATGAGAGTAGCGGCTTCGACAGGGCTGAGTCCGTGCCTGAGGTCAAACAAAAATGCGATAAGAGGATGATTGAACACGTGCGAATTCAACCATATTTCCACGGGCCCAATTCCTTGCTTCAGGCAGAACTGGATGGTGATGGCCGCCAGCGCGATCTCAATCCCGACATAGAAAAAGATGCCGATCATGCCCAGCACCGTATGGGAATAGCTCCAGATGCTATCGCCGCCTCCCGAACCCTCGGCAGCGGGCGTGGCGGAGGTGATGGCCGGCAGGTGCAGCATCATGACAATGAAGCCGAGCGCCAGGAGCGCCACAGCGATGGCGATATATGGGCCGTTCAGCATGTGCGCAGTGGCAGCAGAATTAAGGTGCTGATTGGCGCTTGAAAAGATGAAAAGCCCGGCGATAAACGGAGCCACGAACGATCCAACCGAGTTGAACGCCTGGGCAAGCGTGAGCCGCGCGGGGGCGCTGTGTTCCGGCCCGAGGATCGAAACATAGGGATTGGCGGAGGTTTGCAGACCGGTGACGCCGGTCGCCAGAATGAAGATGGCGAACAGCGTCATGGGAAAGCTGACCATGCTGGCTGCGGGCAGAAACAGCGCCGCGCCTCCGGCCATGACGAACAGCGAAATCACCATGGTTGTCTTGTAGCCAACCGCCTCAATCACCTTAGCTGCGGGAACTGAGAAGACGAGATAGGCGAGAAACCAGGCGGCTGTCGCCAGCATGGCGGGACCATGGCTGAGCTGGAAGATGTCTTCGAGCTTTTTAACCAGCACGTTATTGAGGCTGGTGAGAAATCCGAAGATGCCGAACAGCAGAGCCAGAATCATGAACGGGCCCACGTAGCTGGGCGCAGCGGTTGCCGGAGTGGCCTGGCGTGTTGCCATTGAGAGATTTTCCTTTCGTTGCTCTGCGGAGATGGCCTCGCGCGGGCAGGTATGGGCCGAAACGGACAGATACGGAACCGGCCATGAAATCGGGTGAGGTTCCAGCAAAAATTCCGGCAGGCACCGCAATCACTTTATGCGGTGCAGGCGACGGCGTCCAGTGGAATATGTAAATGTTTTCAAATCTGCGGCTGCGGAGTGATCGAGTACTGGTTATCAGTGCGTGAATTTAAAGGGTGAGGAGCGCAAAACAGGGGGCATCGCCTACTCTACCGCTATGACCGATCGCGAGCTTATCGGGCGGATTGCCCGCTCGCCGGGGGGCAAGGCCGGATACAAACAACTGGTTCGGGAACTGGGGCTGGGCGGAGGGCGCGAGCGCCGCCTGCTGCTGGAGCAACTTGCGCGGTTGGCCGCGCGCGGGCGGCTGGTACAGATCGACCGCGAACAGTGGGCGGTGCCGCGCGCTGCCGAATCCCGCGAAAATCTGATGGCTGGCCGGCTCGACCTGCATCGGGACGGCTACGGTTTCGTGCGTCCCAATGCGCGGCAAGAGATTGAGGGAGACGTATTCGTTCCGCCGAACGAGATCAACGGCGCGATGCAGGGCGACCAGGTGCTGGTGGACGTGGAACCGCCCAAGGCCGACGGCAGGCGGCAGGGGCGGATCGTGCGCGTCATCCAGAGGCGCAACCCCACTGTGGTTGGAGTTTTTCACTATGCCAGGCCTGTAGAGTGGTCGGGCGAGGCGGCATATCCGCCAGGTTGGCATCGCGTGGTCCCATTCGACGAGCGGATGACGCAGGCAATCCTGATTCCTCCTGATGAAGAATTGCCAGAAGCGCGTGAGGCGGCGAGTCCCCACCGGGTCATCGGCGGTGAAGCGATTGCACACGAGTCACTCGAAGGGCTGGTTGTGGATGTAGAGATCACGCGCTGGCCTTCGCCTACCCGGCCGCCGATGGGGCGTGTGATCGAAGTATTGGGCGACCCCGACGATTTCGGCGTGGATGTGGAAATGATGATCCGCAAGCACCAGTTGCCGCGGATCTTTCCCGAGGAAGTGCTGGCCGAGGCTCGTGAAGTCGCGCATTTCGACCAAAGCGCTGCCGTGCGCAGAATGGATTTTCGTGAGTTGCCGATTGTGACCCTCGACGGCGAGACGGCGCGCGATTTTGATGATGCCGTAATGGTGACGGAGCGCGTGGACAGCAAGGGTGACATGGGCTATGAATTGCAGGTGCACATTGCCGATGTGGCCGAGTACGTTCAGGCGGGCAGCACAATCGACGGCGAGGCGCGGTTGCGCGGCACTAGCGTGTATTTCCCAGATCGCGCAATACCCATGCTGCCCCATGAGCTATCGAGCGGTATCTGCAGCCTGCGGCCACGGGAAGACCGGTTGGTGCTCAGCTGCATCATGCAGCTCGATTCGATGGGACGCATCGAGAGCTACGAGATCGTCGAGGGCGTCATCCGTTCGGCTGCGCGCATGACCTACAACGAGGTGCATGCGATTCTCGAGGGGGATATCGAGACGCGTGCTAACTATCACGAGCTGGTGCCGGAGTTCGAGCGGATGCGTCGGCTGGCTGTGCTGATGAACAAGAGGCGCGAAGAACGCGGGTCGATTGATTTCGATTTACCGGAGCCGGTGATCGAGTTCGACGAGCATGGGCAGATGCGCGGCATTACGCGCGCAGAGCGCACCTGGGCCAACCGGCTGATCGAGGAGTTCATGTTGGCGGCGAACGAGTGCGTGGCCACGTGGATCGAAGACCTGGGCGTGCCCTCGATCTACAGAATCCATGAAAAGCCGGAGCCGCGGAAGGTTGTTCAGTTCGAAGAATTGGCTGCGAGCTTCGGTTATTCTCTCGGGCTCGGACCACTGCCGGTGAAACGCATGCAAACGCGCGGTGAGCGGCGCGAGATGTACGGGCGCGGGCGCAATCCGCGGCAGCATGAGGTGCCGGAAGACATTGCCGTGACGCCCAAGATGTATCAGAAGCTGGCGGCGAAGATCGAGGGCAAGCCGGAAGAACGAATCCTGAGCTACCTGATGTTGCGTTCGTTGATGCAGGCGCGCTACAGCGAGACGAACGAGGGGCACTTTGCGCTGGCTGCGCCAACCTATACGCACTTTACCTCGCCGATTCGCCGCTATCCTGACCTGATTGTCCACCGCATTGCCAAGGCGCTGCTGCGCGCCGGGATTGGCGGCGCAGGAAAGATTGCCGAAGGACGGCTGAGCTCACCGTGGACGCATCCGCATGAGGCGGAGGATCGTGATTTCCCACCCTTGCGCCAGAAAAAAGGCGCAAGGATGGGGCACGGGGATTCTGTGGCGGATGGCCGATCCTCAGAAACTGTGCGTGACTTCGCTCAGGATGACAAGCTGAGAAAAGAAATGATTCTCAACCCGCCGATTTCCGAAGCAGAGCTGGCGCAGATTGCTGATGAGTCGAGCCAAACCGAACGGCGCGCCGCCGAAGCCGAGCGCGAGCTGGTGGAGTGGAAGAAGGTGCGCTTCATGCAGGACCGCGTGGGCGAGGAGTTTGCCGCGCTGGTGCTGAACCCGGCGAAGTATGGACTGTTTGTGGAACTGACAGACCTGTTCGTCGAGGGACTGGTGCCGATCGACACGCTGTGCGGCGACCGCTACACGTGGCGCGAGAACACGCACGAGATTGTGGGCGAGCGCTGGGGACGGCGTTTCCGGGCCGGCGACCGCGTGCAGGTGATCCTGGACCGGATTTTGGCGCAGGAGCGGAAGCTGCAGTTCTCGCTGGTTGAAGAGGGCATTGCCTTGACAGGCAAGCGCCCATCAGCGCCGAAATCGAAGCGGGACAAATCGAAGCGGGACAAGCATGCGGAGGCGCCAGCGCCTTCGGCGAATGCGAAGGAGTCGAAGAAAGAGCGACGAAAGCCTGGTAAGAAATTCAGAGGGGGACGCTAACGCCAGCAGTCGCCGCAAGCAAGATGAGGGAGATGTTGTCGTGTCCGCCGCGTTCGAGAGCCAGTGAGAGCAGTTTTTCAGCGCCTTCGGCTGCAGAGCATTCCGCTACGTTCGCGGCCAGTTCCTGATCGTCGATGAGATCGTAGAGGCCGTCGGAGCACAACAGTAACCGGTCGACGGGCTTGAGCCGGATTGCTTTTGCGCTGAGACCGGGCTCAGCCTGCTCCACGACTCCCATTGCGCGCTCGAGCAGGCCCCGGTCGCGATGTTTGCGCGCCTCTTCTGGCGTGATGAAGCCGCGTCGTAGCATCTGCTGCACCAGGGTGTGATCTTCCGAAAGGCGGCAGGCGCGCCCGTCGCGCAGCAGGTAAAGGCGGCTATCGCCAATCCAGGCCCACCATGCCAGATCGTCGCGCACAACCACGGCAATGCAGGTGGTGCCCATGCCGCTGAACATGGGGTTGGCGACCGCAGTTTGGAAGATGGCGCGATTGGCCTCAGCAAAAGCCGCTTTCAGGGCCGCGCCGGGCGCAAGCCCGGAGTTCGAGTATCTCGAGAAGGAGCGCGCAACGGTTTCGGTGGCGATCCTGCTGGCGACTTCGCCGCCCTCGTACCCACCCATCCCGTCGGCCACAATGGCCAGCAGCCCGTGCAAGTGCTGCTGGGCGCGGTTGTGCGATCGCAACAGGACGACCGAATCTTCGTTGTTGAGCCGAATCTTGCCGCAGTGTGTCAACGCACAAGCATCGATGTCGAGCATGTGGCTCCTCGCTCACTGCAAGGACGGCTGCCGCCGAAGTACGACGGAATTCCGGTGAGAGTGGCACGGCGAGACTTGCGGGATGGCCTTTTTGCAAATTGCGGCCATCTCGCAAGTCTTCAGTTTGGGGCATCGTTCTTACTGCAAGGTGAGTGGAACGTTGAGTGAAGCCGTCACCGTGCCGCTGGTTGCCGTCACGGTGACGCTATAGCTATAGCTGCCGGCGGTGGTGCCGGGGTTGGTTGGGTTGTTGTTGCTGCTCTGTGGGCTCGAGCTGCCTCCGCATCCGGAATCTCCGCAAAGAAGGACGAGGCCGGTGAACGATAACTGCGCAGCTCAGGTTGACCGTGCCTGAGAATCGCCGACTGGCGAAAGCTGGACAGTGGCGCTGGCAGATCCTCCCACCGAGCTGATGCTGAGAGAACTCGACGCCGTGGGGCCTTGCGCCACAGCCGGTTTGGCCGTGAGTCCGGCGATGACGGCAAACGCCGGCAAAGCCAATGCAACGGCGCGTGGCAGTCTGGTGCCCACGGTGCCGGCTGCGTGGTTGGAACAGGCGGCGAGCAGCCGCACGTATGCGGCAACGAGAAAAGCGGTGAATAGGAGCAGTATCAGCGGGGCGATGCAGCTCATGGCGTCCTCCGGGGAAACCGTGGTTGAACACAGTCGCATGGTCGAGCGATATGGTTCTGTATCCTGTTGGGCGTAAATTGGCGCCCGAACGGGCCACGGGTCGCGCACTTTCACTCAGGCAGTTGTGACGGAGGTGCGCAGGAGAGCTGGTCGCAAGAATGGTTTTGCAAAAAAGGGCACGATTTGAGTCGTGCCCCGCGAGCATCGCGAAGATGAGCCGGCTTTAGCCCCGAAGAATATCTCCCTCGGTCCGGCCAGTATGAACGAGACCAGCCGCTGTCAGCGGCCCTTACCGGTCCCGAACGAGTACGCCATGCCGATGGAAACGATGGGATAGGTCTTCAGCGGGTTCAGATCGTTCTTGTATTTGGCAATCTGCTGCTGAAGGTTCGATTGCACGGTGGAGTCGGTGGCGACGTTCACGCATCCCTGGCCTTGCGCGCTGCAAACCTGACCGGAGTTGAGCAGGATGTTCAGCGAAGGAGTGCCGATGAATGCAGCACCGATCTCGAATGGGAACGAGATGTGGCCTCCGCGCCGGACAGGATTGCCCCAGCCGGCAGTAAGAGTGAACGCCGGTTTTTGAGAGTTCAGGCCGAGAGTGCCCGAGCCTGTTATCGGATTCGTCGTAGAAGAGTAGTAAGTCGTGTCATTGAGCGTGAAGCTCTGGCCGCCCTGTACGGCGAAGGCAGCCGTTGCTGCGTTGCCGTTATAGAGCAGCAGGCCCGGGCTGAATCTTAATCCGTGATTCGGGAAAGGATAAATATCCGCCGAAGCGCCCATCGAAGCCAGGTTCAGCGCAGCGTTGATGTTGAAACCATTGGTGGAAATGCCGGTCCGGTTGTATTTGAAGATATTGCCGGTGAGCCGCAGATTCATATAGCGGTTGAGATTGGTGACGGCCATCAGGTTAATGCCAAGAGGCGAAATGCCTCCGCCGAGGGCGATGCGCGAGAAGGTTTGGCTGGCGCTGCCGGCACTCGTGCCCACCAGGGCTTCCGGCTTGTTGCCGCCTTCGGCGCCGCCGCCGTTTGAAGCTGCATTTATCTCCGGCGCAGGCTTGACGGCCTGAGCTGCGGCCGAGGCGCAGACAGGTAGAGATGCGATTAACAATGACAGCGCGGCTGATTTCAACAGACGGGCTGGCGCGGATGTAATTCTCTTCTCTTGTGCCAAGGCTTTCATGGTTGTCCTCCTAGAGACATCGGGCGCGAATCGATTTCAGGCAATTGGTCATTGCCAGTCGGGCATCAAGCGACGCCAAAACGGAACGCTTGTTTTTCGTTTTGAAACTTCGGCAAAGTTCCATACGTTGGTCAGTAAGCAAAGACGCTATCGATCCCTCCTGTGGCCAGAAGTCCGGAAATAGTAGCGCTTGCTGAGCCCACCACCCCGGTGGTCGAGACGGGCAGAATCACCAGAGTGCCGGCGGTTGCGCTGGGCTGATCGGTGAGCACGGCCAGGTATTTGCCGTCTTGCGTAATGGCGATCGACTGCGCGTGGTCAACCGCGTAGCTGTTTCCGTCACTGCCTGTGTAAGTGGGATCGGCGGCCGAGGCGCTGAGCGTGATGGTCACCATCGTTCCGGTGTCGTTGATGGTGGCCGTGTAGAGCCCGGCAGTGGTGGCAATTACGGCGTAGTTGCCGCCGGGCAGATAGGCGACTGAAGAAATCGTTGCGCCATTGGGAATCTGCGCCTGGGCCGTATAGGGGTTCGCGCTATTGGAGACCTCCGAACTGGTATCAAACCCTCCATAGACATATACAGTGCTGCCTGCACCGACCAGCACCTGGTTGTTGAGCGTCGGGTTGATGGTCATGGCTCCTCGGCCCTGGATCGACCCAACCGGAGTTGCATCCGCGAAGAGCTCCAGCGGATAGATGGCGTGCGGCGAAGTGCTGGCCGTGAATTGCCACACCACGAGACCGTTGCTGCCCGACTCGACGCCAAGCTTGCCGTCTGTGGACGAAACAAAGGAAACGTACTGCTGCTGGCCAAGCGGCAGATCTGCGTTTCCATTGGCGTCGGTGGTCTGGTGCAGGCCACCGGTGAAGCAGAGCACGTCGTAGCTGTCCAGCGTGGTCATCTGCTGGAACGAAAACGTCGAGTCGGCATCGATGCTGAGCGCCGTGAGCGTGCCGCTGGTGTAGATCTGCACGCTGCCCGCAAGCGCGGGCGAAGTTGTCGCTGAATCGAACTCCTGCGCTGTCGCGCCACCGCCGATCAGGCCTTGCGAGAAATCGGGCGGCTCGGCGACCAGCGTGACTGGGAATGAGGCCGCGTAGTTCTTGAGCGTCGGCGTCGAGAGCAGATTGCCGGACGCGTCCTCGATGTGAACTACGGCTACGCCGCTCGTGCCATTGGGCAGAACGATGGTGCCTGAAGTTCCGACAGACGGACTCGAAGGGTTCGAGCTGCCCGAGCCAGAACCCGAGCCCGAGCCTGACCCAGAACCAGAACCAGCGCCAGAACCGGATCCGGATGTGGACACCGCGCCCGTTCCGCCGCAGCCTGTCGCGAGCAGCAAGGCGAGAGAAACGGAGGAGAGAAATAACGTCAAAACAGAATTCCGATGCATAGGTTGACCCCTCAAGAGCCGGTGTCGAAACCGGCACGCCGCAATCGTCAATCCGTCACAGCGGTCCGTGAGCCGGTTGAGCTCCACAGAAGCCGAATGGCGGATGGAAAGTGATTGCTGCTTAGAGAGGCGTAAACCTTGGAGAAAAGGGGACACGGAGAATTTCACACGGCGCTGCGCGGAGATGCGCCGCAGCTAATCTGCGGTCAGGCGACTCTGTGCCTGGCTCGGTTTATTCCACATGCCAGGCCGCCTGCGCCTGGAGCAGGCAAAAACGGCCTACGGTGCCGGAGCAGGAGTAGTAGCGTTCGGACAATTCTGAGGACTAGGTTTGCAGACCGGGCTATCCGAGTGCGCCGGATAAGCTTTGATAAAGGACCAAACGAAGGATGTAGTCGTTTGCCCCTTCGCGAGGGGAGGGTCGGGAGGGTAGTCCAAATGCCCTTGGCCACAACTCGGACCCGTCATAAAAAAACCCATGCTGCAATCAGCGCGGCCAGTGACGTCAGCACTGGCGCGCCGATGGCAAGCCATGCAAGACGAGGTCGATTTAAAGCCTGACTCGATCTGCGAATTCCAAAGCACGTTGGGCATGGGTTTCTCATCACTGAGCACCTGGGCGCCGTGAAGCCTGTAGCCTGTCCACTCCTTTGTTACTCCAAGCTGGGCAAACATCTTGATCACAGTGTCGGCCAACTTTATCGAGGATCCTGTCGCGTCCGCCTTCGAATGGATGCAACTGGATGTAGGCTCACATCCAAATCTATCGCTGCACCCACCGGCGCCATCGCACTGGCTATCGTTCCCAGTCCACTCAAATGTGGCCCAAGTCCATTCCGGCACAGCGTTGGTCATGATGTGCAGCGCGAGAAGAGAGTATTTGTTTCCCTGCGTGTCACGGTTCCAGTGGAATTGCGGGTCGGGGTTGGCAGGGGCACGCATCCATATCGCTTTGATCTCGATAGCTCCCCGTGGAAAACTCATCTCTTTCCCCGGATGATCTTTGATCCATGCAGCAATTCCTTCCTGAAACCAGAGGTGCTGCTCTGTAATGAATTCGAAGGAGACTTCATTGCGCCGAACCTCCTCGTCGTCAATCTCAGCGTTGGGAGGAATGGTGTAGATGAATCCAGCCTGCGACGAGGAACGCGTGGCGGCGCCGGTTGGGTTTTGACTAGGCGCGGGCACGGCAAACATTGAAAGCGGGTCGCGTACAAGATGCAAGCCACGCTGGAGATCGACAGTACGGCCGCTCCATTGGTTCGGCCTCGCCGGATCCGGCTGCTTGGGAAAGGTAAAATCGTCATCCGCCCAAGTTTCCCAAAGAACGTTGTTGGTGCGGGTCCCGTTTCGCAGTGTGAATTGCAGACTGTCTGGCGCAGGTCGCGAAATCAGCGCCAGAATCATCCAGCTAAACTGGTCCGGATGGGTTCGGATCCAACCCTGATATTGCGGATCGAAGATGGATTTCAAATCCAACGGCGGCGCCTGTTGCGCGGTGGCAAAGGCAGGCAGCGCAATCGCGTGAAGCGCGACCAAAAACTCCACAAGCAGACTCGTGAACTTCATTGATCTTCCTCGATTGTCATTCGAGTTTGGTTGCGATCCGGCTGAGAGCCGAACCGCGGCAGATAAGGCGCAAGCTGCACTTGCGCCTTATTGTCTGTTCAATTTCTTAGGAACTTAGAGCCTGATAAATCTCCCCAATGCTTCCACACGCCGATCCGCCTGCTGGGCTAACATAGTCGGCGACGAACGCGACCGGGTTGAAGATTTGTGCCGCCGCCTCAAGCGGGCTCATGCCGGAAAAGTCGCCCTTATTGAGAGTCTTTGCCTTTGAGATCGCCTGCCCCACCAAGTTCTGGGCAAGTCCAGTGCTGGCGGCGATCTTTGGGTAGTCCGCATCGCCGATGTTTTCAAGAACATTGCTGTTTACAACACAGAATAACCACGTAAGAAGGATCGCCTTCAACTGCTGCGCTTGTGCGTCCGTTAACGTTGCCACCTTTGTCCTCCTGGGTTGAGAAGCGAAATTGTGTCGGAGCGGCTTGCCGTTTAGGCGGGCCGCAGTAGGATGAGGGGAGCTGTTTTGCCGCGCAGTGCGGAGTACCGCGCCCGCAATCGGTTGATGGTTTCGGCTGGAGGATGCACCTGGTCAGCGAGGGACAGGCATTTTTCCAGATCGTCCGCATAATCTCCGGGAGGGAGTTCGACCATCAGGTACCAGTTGAGAGCAGGCTGGTCTGCAACCCGCAATGACAGGTCGAAGGCATTTGCGCGATAACGCGCTGCCTCGGCTTTGTCATCGTCGAGCGAGGATGCGATCCGGTAGGCACGAGCGAGATAATCGCGGTTGGCTGCTGGCGGTTCCAGAGCATCTGCCGCCTGAAATTCCCGAAGAGCCTTCTTCCAGCTGCCTTCGGCCAGCAGCAATTCGCCGTGCGCCCGATAGTTTGCATCCCGCAAAAGCAGGTTCTCGCCAGGGTCTGGAATCTTTTGAGCGACCGACCGTAATTCAGTTTCGATCGATTCTTTCGCGTTTCTGCCGGAGAGATCGTCGCATTCTCCCAGAACCTGTGACGAGAGCAAAAGCGCCTGCGCTCCAGAGTAGGTGCGGATCGCCGCGCCGATGTCCTGCACCGCATCCGCAATATCATTGACTTTGCAGCGCAGGTAAGCACGATCGATGAGTTTGCCTGCGCGAAGTGCATCGTAGCCGTTGGACGAATCCACTTCCATGCCGCTGTCGAGCGCGGCGCGCGCTTGGGATAGATCGCCACGTTCGGCGTAGATGCGTGATAGCAGAGAGTCCCCGAAGGAGCGGTAATACGGATCGGAGGACTGGGCGACAAGGCGGAAAGACTGCTCCGCTTGGTCATACCGTTGCTCCACCATCTCAATTTGGCCAGCTGCAAAATTGGCGTCGTCGTGGAATCCATGCGTTGCCATCCACTTCTGCCATTTCCATGCGTCCGGCAGATCGTTTACAACCGGGTAGAATCGCGCCAGGTGGGCAGGAGCGCTGAGCCGATTGGGATCGACAGCAAAGGCCCGAAGGAGCGTCTCGATCGCCTCGGGTGTCCTACCCAACATCAGGAGCGGATACGCGCGATAGAACCAACCAGCGTAGTCATGCTCGTAAAATTCCGCGTAGTCCCTAAACGCGGCCTCGGCCGTCTGTTCGTCTTCAGTATCGAGCGCGTACATGCCGCGGATCCGGTCCCGCTCGCGACGAGTGAGGCGGGTTTCGAGATCTGTATCCAATGCTTTGCGATAAGCCTGATCTGCCTCCTGGTCTCGCGAGAGGCTGTTGAGCACGTCGGCCAGCCTGGCGTACGCAAGAGCAAAATGGGGATCGCATTGCACCGCGTCGCGCAACAAATCGATACCTTTCTCCAGTTGGCGCGAAGCGATCCAGTCCTGCGCTTGATCGTAGAGCGCGAGAGCCTGCCAACTGCTCGTCGTCACGTCTTCGGGCGGCACGTCCAGCCGCGCAATGTCGTTGGCCGATTCGCCAGCTTCATGGCGAATCCAGTCGCTGGCGGTGCGCAGAGTCGTCAGCAGCTCGGGAGCAATGGCGCCGCTCGATGCGGCAGGTGTGCTGTGCCAGGAAAAATCCCTCGTCCAGTGGTTACGGTAGCGCGCAGGCGTGTTGTCCGGCTGCTGGATATCGACGGCCAGCTTGTAATTTCCCTTTGACCCTGAAACAGTGGCGAAGACCACGCGCACCGCGCCGGCTCGCATGGCGATTTCGCGCGCGGTGGGTTCGTCGATTGTGGTCTCGGGCGGCCTGTTCATCTGCTGCAGGATGTCTCCCACGCGATCCTGGTCGAGCAGGTTCACCTGCGCAGACTGCGATAGTCCCGCCTGAAGTAATTCCGTCACGTTGTTGAGTGCTTTCTCGCCAGTCTGATTCTTCACCTGCGTCACGTAGACCATCGCACCGGGCGCAACTCTGGAGTCGGCTCTTGACTGGTAGAAGCGCAAAGCGCCGGTAAAAAGGGCCACGGCGGCAAGCAGCAGCGCGGCGATCCAGAGTAGTGTGCGAGGGCGGGTGATTGCGATTCTGTAGCGGGGCTGCCGCGGCAGGCGTGCGCGACCGCCGTCAAGAGTGGCAATCACGTCTGCCGCGGAGGCGAACCGCTCAGCCGGCGCGGTGCGCAGACAACCCGCAATCGCGCGGCGCCACGGCTCCGGCAGCGAAGGCGCGTGCGCCTGGGGATCGGGCGCCGGGCCGGTGAGGCGCTGCGCGATCCCGCTCAGAAAGTTTTTTGACGGGAAGGCCCGCTTGCCGGTCACCATTTCGAAGAGGATCAGGCCATAGGCATAGATATCAGTGGCCGCGGAGACCTGCGCTCCCTGCAACTGCTCTGGCGCCATGTAGGCCAGCGTGCCGATGGGCCGGGCCGAGCGGGTCATCGCCGAGCGGGTTAGGGCCGATGCGCTGCCGGAGGCAAGCAACGGATCGATGAGAGGATTGAGGAGCGGATCGAGGCGCGCAAGACCAAAGTCGGTGATGACAGCGCGAACCCCGTTGTCTTCGCCGGCGGGGTCCGGAACCAGCATCACATTGGCCGGCTTCATGTCGCGGTGCACAATGCCGAGAGTGCGCGCTGTCTCGAGCGCGTCGGCGATCTGGCGGGCGATCTTTAGCGCCTCGTCGAGCGGCAGCGCTCCAATGCGCTCGATGTGCGTTGCCAGTGTTTCGCCCTCCAGGAACTCCATGGTGAGGAATACCAGGTTCTCGCTGGCGCCGCGCGTGTCGCGTTCCAGATCGAAGGTGCGGCAAACGTTGGGGTGCGTGATGCGGCGGGCCAGCCGCACTTCCTGCCGGAAGCGGGCCAGAGCCTCGGGATCGGAGCTGATTTCAGGCCGAATAACCTTGAGAGCGACGCGGACGGCGAGTTCCGTATCGAAGGCCTCGTAGACGTGTCCCATGCCGCCCTCAGCCACCGGGCGCACAATGCGGAAGCGCCCGCAGAGCACATCGCCTGGGCTCACCGGCGGAGCCAGGTTGTGCAGCAGGCTGCTCGGCAGAAATTGCGAGTGAATGAGACTGCGCGCATCGGCATCGGCCGCAAGCAGGAGCTCGACCTCGGCCTGTAGATCCGCATCGCCCTCGGCGGCCGTGGCGACAAATCCCTGCCGCTCCTCCGGAGAAACCTCCAGGGCAGCATGAAAGATGTTGTTCACAGCCTTCCAACGGTCGCGATCCATGGTGCCCCGTGCGCGGCTTAATGCGGCCGCGGATGACAACGAATCAAGAAGCCAGTTCCTTAAAGAGCCATGCCTTGGCGATGCGCCAGTCGCGCTTGACGGTGCGCGCCGAAATGCCGAGAACTTTCCCGGCCTCTTCCTCGCTCATGCCGGCGAAAAAGCGCAGCTCTACGATCTTGGCCTGACGCTCATCGAGAGCCGCCAGGCGAGTCAGGGCTTCATCCAGTGCGAGCAGCTCAGGCCCGCGCTCCGGCGATGGCAGCATGGCCTCGTTCAGGCTCACCGTGTCCCAGCCGTCGCCGCGCTTGCGTGCGTTGGCGGCGCGCGCTCGATCCACCAGGATGCGGCGCATCACCGTGGCCGCAACGGCAAAGAAATGCGAGCGGTTCTGCCAGTCGATCTTTTTGAGTTCTGTGAGCCGGAGGTAGGCTTCGTGGACCAGGGCGGTAGGCTGCAGCGAATGCCCCGGCGACTCGCGCCGGAGATGGCCGGCGGCGATGCGGCGTAGTTCCGTATAGACCAGGGGGATCAGCAAATCCTCGGCCCGCTTGTTGCCCTGCTTCAACTCCTGCAGGAGTTTGGTGACCTGCCCCGGCATTAAGGCCAAGCTTCCAGTGAATAAGGGATTAAGATTGCCCCATTTATATCATCCATTTCTCACAGGACGGATGAATTTTTTGGCATGCAGAGCGCCAATCGCGGAGGCGATACATCGTTTGTCTCCTGCAGGTTCACCGGGTTCTCCCTCGTCTAAATGGTCTGTTTTAATCGTTATTGGACACCTTGTCCCATAAGCAGTGCAGGCGAGCGCACGATCGTGCGCGTCGGCCTGTCCAGCGGAGAAGAATGTGAAGGGCGATCATAGCCAGCAATCATCTGTTCCTTTGACTCTTAAGAGACGTGAATTCCTGAAAACTTCGGTGGCGGCTGCGGGTTCGCTCTCGCTCGGCAGGCTTCTGACAAATCCGCTGGCTGCGGCAGCACAGCACGCTGGCCACAGCGCCGCGGGCGCGGCTGAAGCAAACTGCCTGCGCGCAGTTCGTCCGCTCATCGGGACCGGCTGGCGCGGCCATATCTTTCCCGGCGCTGTGGCTCCTTTCGGACTGGTGCAGCTCAGCCCGGATACGGCCGGTGGACCGGAGCCGAAGTGGAACACCCAGGGCGACTGGTACGGATGGGACCACTGCCCCGGCTATCACTACCCGGACAACATTGTGCTGGGGTTCAGCCATACGCACCTGCAGGGAACAGGCGGCGGCGATTTGGGCGACGTGCTGCTGATGCCCATGGTCGAAGGCAAAAACTGGTCGTGGGAACCGGGCGAGGCGCAGCCAGTGGCCGAGATGCAGACCACGGAGCTCGGCCCGAACTCGGGATGGGTCTTCAGCGATTTGGAAAAGGGTTACCGCTCTTATTTTTCGCACGAGAATGAATCGGCGCGGGCCGGCTACTACAGCGTGCATCTGATTACGCCGGACGTGCAGGCGGAACTGACGGCCACGACGCGTTGTGGTATGCACCGCTATAAGTTTCCAGCGGCCGAAGCCCAGGCTCGGCAGGGCGTCATTATCGATCTTGTCCACTCGATAGGCAGCAAGCTCTACGAGGGCAAGCTCAACTTCGAGAGTCCGACGCGCATCAGCGGGTCGCGCGCGACGCATGGCTGGGCGGCCGACCGGCAGTGTTATTTCGTGATGGAGTTCTCACGCGCGGCGCGCACGCTGGAACTGAATATCGACGGAACCGAGAGCCAGGCCACTGTGGGAAGCGCATACAGCGGCAAAGCGGTCAAGGCAATCTGCACGTTCGAGTCCGGCGAAGCGCCGCTTGTGATCCGAGTGGGAATTTCGGCCACCAGTATTGAAGGCGCGCGCAAAAACCTGGCTGCTGAAATTTCTGGCTGGGATTTCGATGCTGTGGCCCTTGGCACGGCCGAAGCATGGGGTCGCGAGCTTGCGGTCGTGGATGCGGAACTGGATAGCGAGGAGCAAACCGAGGCCTTCTGCACCGGCGTGTACCACAGCCTGGTTGCGCCCACCACGTTCAACGACGTGGATGGAACATACCGCGGCCAGGACCACCAGAACCATCCCAATCCGGGCTTCACGAAGTACACCACGCTCTCCATCTGGGACATCTATCGCGGCGAATTCCCCTTTATCACGATTGCCCAGCCGGGCCGCGTGAACGACATTGTTCGCACCATGCTGGCCGATTACGAGCAACTTGACCAGCACGTGCTGCCCCACTGGCCACTGTGGGCGAACGAAACCTGGAGCATGACCGGCTTCCACGCAGCAGGCATGATCGTGGGCGCGTATGTGCGCGGCTTTCGCGATTACGATGCAGAGGCAGCGTACAAGGCCATTCGCGAAACGGCCTTCACGACCGCCGAGTCGCATGGCAATGGCAGGCTGCAAGAGCTTTTCCGCAAGTATGGCTATGTTCCCATGGATCTGAGCAACGGCTCCGTTTCCTGCACGCTCGATTTCTCCTACGATTACTGGTGCGCGGGCGCGATGGCGCAGTTGTTGGGCAAGCACGACGACGCGGAAATGTTCTTCAAGCTGGGGCAGAACTATAAAAATGTCTACGATGCCTCCAGCGGTTTCATGCGCCCCAAGACCCAGGCAGGCCAGTGGCGTGATCCCTTCCGGCCTGACCAGGAGTACGACGACTACGTAGAGACGGATGCCTGGCAGGCGAGCTTCAGTGTTCCGCACGACGTGGCCGGCCTGATTGCGCTGCACGGAGGTGACGCTGCCTTTATTTCAAAACTGGACGGGCTCTTTACTGCGCCTTCGTATGTTGTGGATGCGCGGCCGGACGTTACCGGCATGATAGGACAGGATGCGCAGGGCAATGAGCCGAGCAACCATCACGCATATCTCTATTCGTTTGCCGGCGCTCCGTGGAAGACCCAGTACTGGGCGCGTAAAGTGGCCGGACTCTACAACAATACGCCGGCGGGCATTCCCGGCAATGACGACTGCGGACAGTTGTCGAGCTGGTATGTCTTTGCGGCCCTCGGATTCTATCCTGTGAATGCTGCCAACGGCGTGTACGTGATCGGCAGCCCGATCGTGAAGCGCGCGGTGATTCGCAACCCTGCGAATGGAGCTAAGTTCGCGATCATTGCCGAAAACAACTCCGCGGAGAATGTCTATATCCAGTCGGCGAAACTGAACGGCAAAGAGCTTACGCGCTCCTGGATCACGCATGCGGAGATCGTCGCCGGCGGCGAGCTTGTCTTTCGCATGGGCAGCAAGCCCAACAAGGAATGGGCAGCGGGCGCATCCGACCGGCCACCGTCCGGGCTCATTGGCGCAGGCGGCCAAAACCGAAGCTGACCGCCGGGCTGCAAGGGAAAAACTCGGCTGCATCATCTGCCTGCGGCCTCAGACAAAGCTGCGGCCGCAGGTCAGGTTTGCAGGTCAGCGGCGGAAACCTTCGTCGCCCGCGGCGCGCAGAACGGCTTCGAATGCAGGCTTCGGCTGGCCGGCGCGGTCAAATAACAGAGGGTAATCCGTGCGCCCCAGCACGGGATGGTAGTTCAGCCACGAATCGGCGTCCGTCACGCCCCAGAGAGTTACGCGCGAGATCACATCGCGGTGACGCAGGAACACACCGAACAACTCGCTGTACCGCCTGGCCAATTGCTGTTGGATTGGCACGGGAAGACTGACAGGATACGGATTGAGCTTCGGGTCAACTCCCGGGTCAACTCTCCGTCCAGTATTCGGATCGAAACTCGCATCAACTTCCGGGTCAACCCGCGATGACGGTGCCTGACTCAAAGACAGATCGGCAGTGGAATCATGTCCCGGCGAGGGCAAAACGCTTACGTCGAGTTCTGAGATTGCCACCTTCACTCCCAGTGCCGCGAAGGCTGAGATTGTCGCGTCCTCCTGTGCAGCGCTTGGCCACGTGAGGCTGTCATGGTTCTGCAGTCCCACGCAGCCGATGGGGACACCTTCGGCCTTCAATTTCTTTACCAGTGCAATGGCGCCCCTGCGCTTGGCCTCGTTCTCCAGGTCGTAGTCGTTATAGGTAAGCAGCGCTTGTGGGTCGGCCTCATGCGCGAACTCGAATGCTTTCTCGATGTAATCCGGCCCGATGATCTTTAGCCATAGCGACTGCCGCAGCGATCCATCGTCGTCCAGCGCCTCGTTTACCACGTCCCAGCTTTGGATCTTGCCTTTGTAGCGGCCTACGACGGCCTCGATGTGCTCGTGCATGCGCTCAAGCAGCGCCTCGCGGTCAAGGAGATTGCCCTTGTCGTCGCGGAATACCCACTCCGGCGTCTGGCGATGCCACACCAGGTTATGCCCAACGATATACATGTGATGGCTTTCGCCGAATGATACGTACAGGTCCGCCAAGCGGAAGTCGTATATCTCCGGTTGCGGGTGAACGCTGGCCCACTTCAGCGCATTTTCCGGCGAAATGGAATTGAATTGCGCCTCAATCAGTGTGTCGCCACGCCCGTCAACCCCGGCGATTTGCGCGCCATTGACGGCCGCACCAATAAAGAAATCGCCTTTGTACGCGTCTTTGAGCGTGGACGGTGGTTTGCTCGCGGCCGCAAGTGCCAGTGCAGCTGTCACGGCCAAAGCGGCTCGCGCGATTTTTCCCGGTACTCTTCGCATCGCGCGTGTTTCCCGTAAGGATGGAATGTGCAGCGCGGGTCAGGCAACTTTAAAGGCCGCGAAAAGTCTGGAACAGATCAACTCAACCCGACAGCGGTTCTGGCTTCCGGTTTCGTCTTGGCCCGCGGCAAAACGGCTTTTCGTTCCAAATGCTGTTCCATTCCCTGCGCTTCCTGCGCCATGCGCAGGTGCTGCTCCATCAGACGGCGCGCCTCGGCCGTGTTGCGGGCGCGAATGGCGCGATAGATTTCGCGGTGCATCTCTGCCGACTCGCGCAAATCGGTCGAACGCTCCACGGTCTTGCGCCGGTCGTCGTAAAGGGCCGAGGTGATGGTTTCAATGAGCGCTGCCAGAATCGGATTGCCCGAGGCCTGCGAAACGATGCGATGAAAAAGAATGTCGTGGATCAGGTAATCGGTCGGCATCTCAATGGAAGCGAACATCTCCGCCACCTCTTCTGCCATTGCCGCGTGGTGCTCCTGCTTGCCGCGTTCGGCCGCCAGCGCCGCAAGCTGGCTCTCGAGAATCAGCCGAGCCTCAAACATCTGCCACGACTGAAACCCATGCAGCGCGCCGATGAGCCCGAGCGATGCCTTGCCCAGCTCTGGCGGCCCGTCGGCCACAAACGTTCCCACTCCGTGCCGCACTTTCATCACACCCATGGCGGCCAGGTATCCGATCCCGGTGCGAAGGCTGGCCCTGCTGATCTTGAGCGACTGCGCGAACTCCCGCTCCGGCGGCAGCCTGTCGCCGGGCTGCAGCGTTCCATCCTCAATAAGCGAGCGGATGTGGTTAACCACTCGCATGGTTCTGTGCGTCTCGGAATTGTCCTTTTTCACGCGGCGCATACGGCAATCCTGGCGCTGATTTTTCGGGCAGAACGAGAGTACCATTTGGAAGGCCGTTCTGCCTAACGGTTCGTTCAGCGCCAGGTACGATAAAACGAGTCCGGTGTACGACAGGTTCTGGCGCTGTGTCCTTGCTCCCGCCAACAGATCGCATTGAATTCATCCTTCTGGTCGCGCACGGCGCCATGTTTCTTTTCAATTTCCGGTCAATTTCCGATCCGGAGATGTGTATACTGGTGGTCTGACCAGTGGTTGCTACATTGTTTTTGCGGGGAGCGCGATGAAACAACAGGGTTTGACTCTCAATAAGTACTCGATCGGCGTCGGCGACAGATTCGCGCATCAGGCCAAAGCGCAATTGCAGGCTTGTATCGAGGCCCTGAAGAGCGGCGTCGAAGTCGTTCCTGTCTGGAACAAGTCGAATCGCGAACACACTATCATCGGTTCCGAGCCGGCGTCAGTGCGCCAGGCAGCCGACGCCGCCGTTCAAGCTCTCGGCTGGCGCGGGCCCTACCATTGCGATGCGGACCACATCACCGACCAGACGGTGGGAAGATTTCTTGCTCCCTGCGATTTCTTCACGATTGACGTAGCCGACTTCATCGGCCGCGCTGCGCCCGAGTCGGAGATCGAAGATTTCGTTCAGCGCCATCCGGAGTTGCTGGGCACGATCGATCTGCCTCTGGCTGGCGAGATTGTGCAGATTAACACCGGAACGCTGCGCCGGACTGCTGGCAAGTTCCTTGCCGCGGTGCGGCAGGCCGGCAACGTATATCGGCTCGTTGTACGCGCGAAAGGCGAAGGAAATTTCATCGCGGAAGTTTCGATGGACGAAACCGATGAAGCCCAGAGCCCGGTGGAACTGCTCATCATTCTTGCGGCCATCGCCGATGAAGGCATTCCGGTGCAGACCATTGCGCCTAAATTCAGCGGCCGCTTTAACAAGGGCGTGGATTACGTGGGGAATGTTGCGCAGTTCGAGCGCGAAATGTCGCTCGACATTGCGGCGATTGCCCGCGCCGTGGAGAGCTACGGGCTGCCGGCCAACCTGAAGCTCAGCATCCACTCCGGCAGCGATAAGTTTTCCATCTATCCCGCCATACATGCCAACATGCGGCGATTCGATGTCGGTGTGCACCTGAAGACCGCCGGCACCACGTGGCTCGAGGAACTGATCGGCCTGGCCGAGGCTGGAGGCGAAGGGCTTGCGCTGGCCAAAGAGGTGTATGCCGAGGCTCTGGCACATCGCGAAGAGCTTTGTGCGCCCTATGCCACGGTTATTGATATTGATCCGTCGCGGCTGCCGTCAGCCGCCGAGGTCGCCCGTTGGAGTTCGCAGCAGTTCACCGACGCACTGCGTCATGACCCGCAGAATCCCGCTTACAACAGCAGCATTCGCCAGTTGCTCCACGTTGGATTCAAGATCGCAGCGCACATGGGTCCGCGCTATCTCTCGCAACTGGAAGCGCACGAGACGGTGATCGCAAAGAATGTAACTGAGAACCTGTACGCGCGGCACATCGCGCCGGTTTTCCTGGGCCGGTCCACGAACACGGTGGGGGGAACAGTCTCGACCGACCGCAGCGAAGCTGCTCTCGCCGAGAAAGCATAAACGCCGCATCGGGAAAGCATAAACGCCATACACTGACACCCTGCGGATGCGAGTTGATTGCATCCGCAGGGCGTCGGTTTGCAGCGCGTTAGTGCAACGCCACCTCAGCGCCGGCCAGCTTCGTTACCGCCTCGCCTTTTTGCGCTTCAACCGAGAATTTCTCGCCGGTCACGCTTGCGTATCCCACCGTCATCCCGTTTTCAGCGCTGATCTTTACATTACGCAGCACCACATCGCGCACCGGCGACTCCGGCAGGCCGACGATCACTCCCGCGTTTTTGCTGTCTGTCGCGGTCAGATTATCGATCTCAATGTTGTGAAAACGCGGTGTCAACCGCGTTACCGGCTGAGCAGCTTCGTCCGCGGGCGGCAGAACGCCCGGATAGTACTCGCTGATGATCACCGCGTTCTTCACATCCTTCATTTCGAGGTTGCGGAACACGAGATTGCTCACGTCGTTGCCGCGGTCGCGGTTAGCCTTGATGCGGATGCCGTTATCCGTTCCTTCAAATTTCACGCGCTCGGCAACGATATTCTGCGCGCCACCGGCGATTTCGCTGCCCACCGAAAGCCCATGTCCGTGCATGAACACACAATCGGTAATGCGGATGTCGCGGCTGGGCGCATCCGGGCCCGGAGAGTTGATGGCGCCGGACTTGATGGCTACGTTATCGTCGCCCACGTCGGAATACACGTGATCGATGATCACGTTCGAAGAAGAAAACGGGTCAATGGCGTCGGTGTTGGGCGAGTGCTGAGGCGCCAGGATCTTCACATTGCGGATCACGACATTGTCGGAGTAGTAGGGCACAATCTGCCACATCGGAGAGTTCTGGACCGTAACGCCTTCCACGCGCACGTTTCTGCAGTGGTCGAAGATGATCAGCTTAGGCCGCGGGTGATTGCCGAGCACGCCATGATCGTGAATCTTGCGCGCCTCCTCCCACCAGCTCGCGCCGTTCCCGTCAATCGTTCCTTCGCCCACGATGGCGATATTCGAAGCGTTCTGCGCGCTCACAAGCGGCTGCAGGTCCGGCATGCGAAGTTCTGTCTTCTCAGGATAATCATTGTGATCCGGCGAGCCCAGCAGCGTGGCCCCCTTGTCAAGTTGAAGCGTTATATTGCTCTTCAACTCGATCGGCGCGCTCAGGTATGTACCGGCACTCAACTGCACT
>JASIJX010000582.1 GCA_030049955.1 Acidobacteriaceae bacterium | reverse complement strand
CATCTCAGATCTGATCGTGAGCTTCGGCGAACGGCTTTCGAGCCGCATCGTCGCGGTGGCCTTTCGTGAGCGCGGCATCCACGCGGCGCACGTGGATGCGCGCGAGATCATCATCACCGATTCGCAGTTTCAAAAGGCGATTCCGCAGGACGAGATCATCGAGCACAAGGCGCCGGAAAAGCTTCTGCCGCTGGTAGGCGACGGCAAAGTACCGGTGATGGGCGGCTTCATCGCGTCGAACGAAGCGGGACTAACGACGACGCTGGGTCGCGGCGGATCTGACTTTACTGGCGCAATCGTCGGCGGCGCGGTGAACGCAGAAGCCATCGAGATCTGGACTGATGTGGACGGCATCATGACGTCGGACCCGCGCGTGTGCCCCGATGCGCTGCGCGTGAAGACCATCAGCTTTGAAGAAGCGGCCGAGCTGGCCTACTTCGGCGCCAAGGTGCTGCACCCGGCCACCATTCTACCGGCAGTGAAGAAGAACATTCCTGTGCTGGTGCTCAACAGCCTCAATGCATCCTGCGAAGGCACGCGGATTGTTTCGCTGGCGCCGCACTGCAAGAGCCCGTTCAAATCCATCGCCGTAAAAAAGAAACTGAGCATCATCGACCTGGTGGCAAGCCGCATGCTGATGACGCATGGCTACCTGCGCCAGATCTTCGAGGTCTTCGACAAGCACAAGTGCCCTGTCGACATGGTTTCGACCAGCGAGGTTTCGGTTTCGCTCACGGTCGACTCAAATAGCCAGTTGCCGGCGATTGCGGCCGACCTAAGCAAGCTGGCCGATGTGAAATACGAAGGCAAAAAGGCGCTGGTTTGCCTGGTGGGCGAGGATATCCGCGGACAGAGCGGCATTGCTGCGCAGGTATTCGGCGCCATCCGCCACATTAACGTGCGCATGATCTCGCAGGGCGCGAGCGAAATTAATATGAGCTTCATGATCGACGAGGACGATGCCGACGAAGCGGTGCGCTCGCTGCATGCGGCGTTCTTCCAGGAGCCTGATCCGGCGATTTTCGACGTGGAAACGAGAAAGCAGATGACAGTAAACAGCTAACAGCGGACAGTAGCCAGCTCTTCTTTGAGGTTTCTGCTTTTGCTGTTTGCTGTCTGCTGTAACCTGTTAGCTGTAAGCCTATGCTCATCCTCGTACTCGGCAAAGGAAAGACCGGCAGTCTGGTGGCGGAGATTGCGCGAGAGCGCGGCCACGGGGTGCGCGCGCTCGACATCAACGACAACCCGCATGCCTCTGCGCTGACGGCGCCCAACCTTGCTGGGGTCGATGTTGTCATCGATTTCACCGCGCCTGAAGCCGCAGTCGAAAACCTGCGCGCGGTGCTCTCGCTGGGCGGGCGCATCGTGGTTGGCACCACCGGCTGGTATGCGCAGCTCAACGACATGAAGGCGCTGGCGCACAAACGCGGCGGCGGCTTGCTCTACGGCACGAATTTTTCCATCGGCGTGCAGAAGCTATTCCGCCTCACGGCGGAGCTGGCCCGGCTCGACGGCTACAAGTTTTTGATCGACGAAACGCACCACACGTCGAAGCTCGACGCACCCTCGGGCACTGCGCTGACCCTCAAGGAGATCATCCAGGAGGTGCGGTCCAGCCTCAACCGGCCGGGCGCGGATGTGCCGATCGAATCGCATCGCATTGGCGACGCCAAGGGCGAGCACATAGTGCGCGCCGTGAGCGACCATGACACGCTCGAGCTGCGGCACGATGCGCACTCGCGGCGCGGATTCGCGCTGGGCGCTGTGCGCGGGGCTGAGTGGCTTGCCGGAAAGACCGGCGCGTGGGAGTTCCGCGAGATCTTCGACCAGCTATAATCCTCGCCGAGGATCAATCCGTGACAAGAAATTCTCTTTGCAGGCAATCCCTGTGCACGGCCATTTTTGCGGGTATACTCTTCGGTCTCGGGTTCAAGGTTCCAGCGCAATCCCAGATAAACTTACCAGCTTCGGCAAGCGCTGCCACCGCGAGCAGCGCTGCCTCGACGGCGACTGCTTACGATGTGATTTCGATCAGGCCGGACAAGTCCGGAAACCGCTCGGGCGGTTGGAAAACAGTTGCCGACGGGTTCATATATACGAACATGCCTCTGAAATCTCTGATATACAGCGCCTATGGAATCATCATGGACAGCCAGGTGAAGGGACTGCCCGAATGGACAGAATCAGAACCTTACGACATTCAGGCGAGGGTCGACGCTGACACTGCCGCTGCGTGGCAGAAGATGATGAGGAAAGAGCGCGAGAAGCAGGAGCAGCCAATGATGCAGGCGCTGCTGGCGGACCGCTGCCAGTTCAAGGCGCATCAGGAGACGCTGGAGTTGCCGGTCTACGATCTGGTGATTGCTAAGGGCGGGCTGAAAATGAAGGAATCGCTTCCAAATGAAGCTGGATCGGAACGGTTGTCCACAGACGGCGCGGTGGCAGTGCACGCAATGCCGGTGAGTACTCTCGAATATGCCTTTTCTGGCTCGCTGGGCCGCATGATTGTGGACAAGACCGGTCTTGGGGACAAGAAGTTCGATTTCGAATTGAAATGGACTCCCGACGATCGACTTGGGGCAAACACGGCACCTGATGAGGCTCCGTCCCTTTTTACTGCGCTGGAGGAGCAGCTCGGGCTGAAGCTCGTGCCCGGCAAAGGCCCGGTCGACGTGCTCGTTATCGACCATATGGAGAGGCCGTCCGCGAACTGAAATGGGGGCAGACAAAGCCCATTCATTTAAACTGGCTTAGTTATGGACACGACAGGTTGCGGGACCGCGATCATCACGCCTTTCCGCGCGGATGGATCGGTAGACGAGCCGGCGCTGTATGCGCTGGTGAACTGGCAGATTGAATCGGGCATTGACTTCATCGTCGCGTGCGGATCGACGGGCGAAGCGGCCACGCTCGATGAAGAAGAGTGGCTGCACGCCATCCGCATCGTAGTGGAAGCCTCGGCCGGCCGCGTGCCGGTGTGGGCGGGGTGCACGCACAACTCGACGCGCGCGCTGGTTCGCCAGGCTTCGCTGCTCAGGCGCGTTCCCGGAATCAGCGCCGTTCTGTCGGCCAATCCTTACTACAACAAGCCTACGCAGGAGGGCCAGTTTCAGCACTTTCTCGCCCTGGCTCGCGCCGTTGATCCTTTGCCCGTGTGCCTGTACAACGTGCCGGGACGGACGGCCGCGAACCTTGAGCCGGAGACGGTGGCGCGGCTGGCCGCGGCGGCCAAGAACATTCAGGCCATCAAGGAAGCCAGCGGCAAGCTCACGCAATTTGCCGAACTCGCGCATATTCTGCCGCGAAGCTTCAAGATCTTCTCGGGTGACGACAATCTGGCGCTCGCAGCCATTGCCGTGGGCGCGCACGGGCTGATCAGCGTAGCCTCGAATGAAGCGCCAAAGGAAGTGACGCGCATGGTGCGCGACGCGCTGAGCAACAACTGGGCGGAGGCACGCGAGCTGGAGCGTCGCTATACCAAGCTCTTTGAGGCGAACTTCTGGGAGTCAAACCCGAGCCCGGTGAAGACGGTGATGAGCCTGATGGGCTGGTGCACCGATACGGTTCGGCTACCGCTGGTCCCGCCGACGCCAGCCACGCGCGCGCGACTGGAGCGAATGGCTGGCGAACTAGGGCTGCTGAAACATGCGCCGCTGCCCGCCGGATACCGGTCCGAAGTCTTCTAAAGAGCCAAAGCCATGACGAAAGTCCTCGGTAAAAGGACGCAAAATAAATTGTATCCAACGCAACTTTCCTGAATAGCCTTGGGTTTTCACCATTGGCAGCCGGTTGTAGGGAACGCCCCTACGGCTGTGCCTGCAGATGAACGTCAAGCGCGATTCCGTGCGCGCACGCGCCCGGTTTAACCATTTTTTCGGCTTCTGCCCCGGCATCTCGGGAATCAACTCTGCTTGCAGCTTTTGCTTGTCCCCCGGCTATCTGCGAGGCGCCGGCAAGTGCGTACAAAGACGACGATGTGAGCAGAGTCACTGCCGGTAATCGACGCAGTGGCAGTCGGAAAAGGGTTGCCAGCCGTTTCACCGGAGCGGGCGTAGGCAGCGGGAACGCACAGAAAGAGAGGCTGATTCCATGTCCCCCAATTCCCTCCTGAAGGTTCGCACTCTGTTCCTTCCCGTGCTCGCAGCGGCCGCTCTCCTGGCGGCAGGCTGCGGCAGCTCCCTCACCGGCTCGTCGGCGGCGTCTGCCGGCCCGATGGGATCGGCATTCGTGGTCGGCACCGATGCACCGCTGGCCTCCGTTGTCTCGCTCCAGGCTCAGCTCATGAGCATTACGATGACGAGTTCGACGGGGACGACGGCAAACCTGCTCGGCACGAACACGCCCACGGTAGACTTTGCCCGCTATAACGGCCTGCAGGGCTTGGTTGATATGAACGACGTTCCCGCCGGCACCTACAACAGCGTGACCATCGATCTGGGCACGGTGAATATCGGCTATCTCGACACCACCAAGACGCCGCCGGCCATTACCACGGAAGCGGCAACACTCACGACATCGTCTGTGACCATTCCACTCAGCAAGCCTCTGGTGATTTCTGCCACCGCCGGGCAGCCGGTGGGCCTGCGGATCGATTTCGATCTGGCGCAGTCGATCCAAGTTACCAACGGCGCGATTACGGGCACGGTGGACCCGACGTTTGACGTGACGACGGTCGCCCGCACTGACCAGGGCGCTCACATCGACGAGTTCATCGGAGCAGTGACCACACCGCCAACAAGCGCCACGGCCACTTCCTTCGTCATCACGGGCCCGCATGGTGAGCCGTTCACGATCAACGTCAGCTCGTCAACCGAGTGGGACGGCAATGCGACTCTGGCTTCACTGAACACCAACAGCATCGTGGCCGTAGCCGGAATGTTCGACCCGGCCGACCAGACGCTGGATGCCGACGAAGTTGCCCTCATTTCCGACAAGGGCTTCTATGCCGGCGGCCTGATCACCTACGTGGCGCCCTCAACCACCACCGGCAGCGCGGCGGCCCCGAGCTTCGACTTCTATGTGCGCGCGCTGCTGCCTGACAGCACGGCGGTTCAACTGGGCGATATCGCGCAGGTGAATCTGACCGGGAATGAAACCTACGGCATTTACTGGATGCACAACGCGTTCACCAACCTCCTGTTCAACTCAAGCGCGCTTGTGCCAGGCCAGGAGATCAGGGTGGGCGGCCAGGCAAGTGCTGAAACCAGCCTTACCGCGCTGACGGTCGATCGCATCCACCTGCAAAACTGGGGCTATAACGGCACCGTCGTTGCGGGCAGCCAGAACTCAGGGCAAGGCACGTTCCAGATGCAAGTGACCGGCTTTGCGGGAGTGGTGATTCCGTCCACCATCACGGTGTATCTGGGCCCGGTTTGCGACTTCCGCTACGGCTTCGGGGCGTTCGGCGATCTGTCCGACGGCACCAATGTTCGCGTAGTCGGACTTCTGCTCAAGAACACAAGCAACGGACAGCTGGTGCTGCTGGCCCGCCACGTCGACGGGTTCAACTTCACCGACTTCTCAACAACCGCCTGGCAGTAAGACGAGCCGTGGCATCAGCCTAAGCAACAATCCAGAAACAGAGACGCCGGAGCTGAATTGGGGGCAGCTCCGGCGTTTGTGTGTTTGGAAACAGGGAACAAGAAAACTCTGCTTTGAGTGCAGATGGCTTCAAGGCCGGGCGCTCAGAACAGATCGGC
>JASIJX010000581.1 GCA_030049955.1 Acidobacteriaceae bacterium | reverse complement strand
GGCTTCGGCGTACCGCCGCCGCTGATGGCAATCCGCGCCCACCCCTTGCGGGCCACTGCAGCCTCGGCGCCTTCCACAAAGTAGCGCGCCGCCCGCTGCGTAAGCGCCGCCGCGTCGGGTTCCACGTGGTAGACGACCTTAAACGACTGAGGCATCGGCAAGCTCCTCCGACTTCTACCTTACACGGAGTGGTGAGTCATTCAGTTGTCGACAGAGGATGATAGATCTGAATTCCCGCTTGCAGAGCGGCGCTTTGCAAAGCGTTGTCCCGAGTCCACAACGGTGTTCCAGGCGTCAGCAAACACGACGCAAGCAAATGTGCATCGACAAATCCAATCGCCTTGCCATAGAGCGCATGAGCGTCGATCATCTTGCGCACCTCACTCGTCTGAGCAACATTCACCCGGAGAAGACCACTAAGCTCTGCAAGAAACGCCGCACGATCACGCATTAAGCCGAGAGCCAGCTCCGCAACAATGAACGGATGCATGAGAATGCTGCCTTCCCGCAGCAGCGCCTCCATGTGCGGCGCCTTCCGTCGCAGATGGTCGATCCAGATGGATGAGTCGGCGAGCACCATTGGGCCGGATCAAGCCTCGGGAGGAAACTTGCGGCGCGGAATGTCCTCGAGATCCGGCATGGTTCCACCTAACGCGGCCAGCCGCCGTGATGCCTCCAGATGGATCAGCGCCTTGAGGGCTTCGCGCAGCAGAGCCGTCCTCTCTGTCACCCCGGTATATTCCTGCGCGGTTTTCAAAAGCTCATCATCGAGCGCGACAGTAGTTCTCATAGCCCTAACCTCTGAATCCATTTTATCACCGAACGATGATAACTATGATTCAGAGATCAAGTGACTTGGATTCTACGGCTTACCCGTCAAGTACTGCTGGTACCTCAGCTCCAGCACCCCCGTCGCGCGGGCCAGCGCCAGCTTCGAAACGTTGTACTGGAACACGCTTTCAACCAGGCTGCTCTGCGCGCTGGCCAGCGAGGCCTGCGCCTCCACCAGTGGCAGGTTCGTATCCACGCCGGCGTTCACGCGGTCGGTTTCATCGCTCAGCTCGCGCGTGGCCAGTTGAACGTTCGACCGCGCCACATCCACCAGTTGCTTTGCGGCGTCTATATCCAGCTGCGCCGAGCGGATCTGCTGTTCCATCTGCTCGCGCAGGCTGGCCAGTTGGTTCTGCGCGGCACTAAGCTGCGCCATAGAGGCGTCTTCGCCGCCTCGCAGCTCAGGCTCGCGAAAGATCGGCACCGAGAGCGTTCCCACCGCCTCAAAGACGCCGTGCGTGCCCACAGTGGTAACCGTCTGCGTGCCGTAAAAGCCGTTAACGCTCAGCGTGGGCCAGCGGCGGCTGCGGTAAGCAGCGTGGATCGCCTTGAACCCCTCCACCTGGTTGAGCAGGTTCTGGTAATCCTGCCGGTCCTGATACGCAGTGGCCAAAAGCTCCGGCAGCGTTTGCTCAGCCAGCTCGCTGTACGGCGAACCGTCCGTCAGCGCGATATTCTGCCCGGGGTCGAGCCCAATCTCGCGCTTCAGCAGGATCAGGTCCTTGTCGAGAGAGTTCTGCGCCGAGATCAGCGACTGCTGCTGCGTCTGCAGCTCCACCTTGGCGCGCAGCTCGTCCAGATTCGCCACCGTCCCGGCAACGTGCGCGGCGTGCTCGTTGTTCAACAGCACCTGCGCCTGATCCACGTTTGCTTTCGCATTCGCCACCTGGCTCGCATCCGCCGCAGCGCGCAGATAAACCGTCGCAACCTCCTGTATGGTCTCGCCGCGGGCGCTCATCACGGCATAGTGCGCGGAGCGCTCCGCCGCTCCGGCCGCACGCCATCCCGCAATCACCGGGCCTGAAAACAGCGTCCAGTTCGCGCGCACGGTGCCCTCGGTCAGCGTGTCGTGCGTCAGGGTCGTAAAACCGGGCGGAATCACGCCACCAGGAAAGTGAGGTGCGAATTCGCCGATGACCGAGGCGCTGAAACCGAGAGCAACCAGGTTGTGCTGGTAAAAGCCCGTGTCGCCTTTCAGCGTAATGGTCGGCAGAAAATCCTGCAGTGCCTCGTCGCGCTCTCCGCGGACATCCTTTTCCTGGGCCAGGACCTCGCGCAGCCCCAGGTTGTTTTCCAGTCCCCGCCGGATCGCATCATTGAGAGAAAGTTGTAGCGTCTCGTCCGTAGCCGCGTGCGCCGTCACGCTGCCATAGAAGGGATTGTCGGCCGAAGAAGCATTCTGCGCCGGCGCCGCAGCCGCGCCGAACCCGGCCAAAACCAAAAAGAACAATCCCGGCACACACCACCGGGCTAATGGATGGGAGATTCGCTTCACCGTCATTATTTTGTCAGATGTATCGGACCGCGCACAGGACGCCGGATTTTTGCCGTTTGCACGGTTCTCGGAATGCCCGCCTTCCACTGAACTAGGGTGCCACGGCAACTCCGCTAACCACTGACTAACGGATAGGGTACCGCTCTCACCAATGAAACTGGGTGCTCCGGGTCCCGCTTCTGGGACCCGGGAAAGATTGCAGAATCTCCAACCGATCTCCCGGAGGGAGATCCCAGACTGCTGACAAAGCCGCGGTTTTGAAAGGGCACGACTTTAGTCGTGCCGCAAAGCGCGCGAGATCAGCGCGGCTTTAGCCGCCGGGGGATGTTTTTCGAATTTAGAGCGGCATACATCGTTTTTTTCAGCAACCTGCGATCTCCCGTCGGGAGATCCGACAATAGCCCGGGCCGGAAGCCCCGGGGTCATAGACATTACCAGCGAGAAGTCCCGGAGGGACGGCCCGAAGTCGGTTAAGCCACCAAGTCAATCCCCGAAGCTCCGCCAATCACCCGTATCCACCTGAAAAGCCAGCGATTATTTTCCTGTCCAACCTTTCCTGAAAATAGCTGCGATTCCTCTACACTGAGAATCAGTCAAACCGGTAGCCGTCAATTTCGGCCTACCCCGCAAATCCGTCCTCCCGTAAGTTGTTGATTCCAAAACAACTGATAACAACTCCTTGAGGATCAGATACATACGGCGGCACCGTGGCCGTAACTGCCATCGAATCAGATACATCCCCTCAGATGAGGGGGTGGGGGTGTTCGGACTCTATTTCCCTTCATTCCGCCGGATGAATCCACATCGCGCTGCCGCCGCCAGGTGCCATTTGGACATCGAGCACCGTCGTGCGGTCGACCATCTGCTGCGAAATCGCGGTGTGCGTAGGGTGCTCGGCGGCATCGGGCGCGTCGGCATAAATCTCGGCCTCGTACTTGCCGTCGCCCAGAAAGTCGAGCGGAATTTTGATATCGCGCGCATCCCAGTCCGTCAGCGAGCCCACGTACCAGTCGCGGCCGCTGCGGCGGGCCAGCGCGATCCACTGCATCGGCATGCCGCCGATGGCGTGCACCTCGTCCCAGGTCGAAGGCACGCGCTTGATGAAGTCGAAGTCCCGCTGCCCCTCGTAATGCTCGGGATAATCCGACACCATCTCGAGCGGACTTTCGAAAACGGCGTAAAGCGCAAGCTGCTGCGCGCGTGTGCCCAGACTCATCGGCTCTTTTGTCCGAGCCACAAAGGTATCCAGCGTCCGGTTGTCGAACGCGCCGGGCGTGTAATCCATCGGGCCTGCGAGCATCCGCGTAAACGGCAGCGTTGCGTTGTGCGCAGGAGTAACGCGTGCCGAGTTGCGCAAGTATTCGAGTCCCATCACGCCTTCGCGGGTCATCAGGTTTGGCCATGTGCGGCGCAGGCCATCCGGTTTGAAGGCGCCGTGATAATCGATCATCAGGTGGTGCTCGGCCGCTGTTGCAACCACGCGTTGATACCAGCCGACCATCCACTGATCGTCGCGATTCATGAAGTCGATCTTGACGCCCGCGATACCCCACTTTTCAAACAGCGGAAACGCCTGGTCCATGTATTTGTTGACTGAAGTCCAGTGCGCCCACAGCCACAGCCTCACATTCTTTTCTTTGGCATAGCGCACCAGCTCCGGCATATCGATGTTCGGCTGCACGTGCGTAATGTCTGCCAGGCGCGGCTCGCCTGCCGGCGCGTTTGGGTCCGTGGCTGCCCATCCGGCGTCGATCAGCATGTACGGCAAGCCCGAAGCCGATGCGAAGTCGATGTAGTGCTTCATGGTCGCAGTATTCATGCCCGGCGTGAAGGAAACTCCGGTCGCGGCATCGCCGGACCACCAATCCCAAGCAGCTTTGCCGGCCTTGATCCACGAAGTATCGGCGATCTTCGACGGCGGATTCAGGTTGAGGATGATATTGGACTCGATCAGCTTCGCCGGTTCGTCGGCGATCATCATCACGCGCCACGGGCTCGAGAATGGCGCAGTTGTCTCGACCGCAATCCCTTGCGGATCGAGAGTGCCGTCAGCCTTGCGATGCGGAGCCAGCACGGCATGCACAGTGCGGCTGCTGAACTGCTTGTTGTGGCTCAGGTACATGCCGGCGTAGTTGCCGATGTTGGCCTCCGTGATCGCTACCCAGCCTATGCCGGGCTCGTTTGCCAGGTACGGCAGCGCGATCAGCCAGTCACCGTGCAGGCCGCTGACCATGCGCAACTGGTATTCGTCCTCGTAGGAGGATTCGAAGCCATCGACGATGAGCGGATAAGTGACAGCGTCTTTTACATAGGAGAATTCGGTAAGCTCACGGACAATACGCGCCTGGTGAATGCCCGGCTGCGCAGGAACGGCATAGCGAAAGGCGACGCCGTCATCGAAGGCGCGTGCCTCGATGGTCAGCTTGCGGTCGTGCGAGTCTTCAAAGTCGGCCCGCACGCCGTTGTAGTGGTCGCGCACGGTGCTGGTTTTGCCCACCGGTATCGTGTAACTCTCGTCAACCGCCGTGGTTTCGGAGCCGGTAAGGTGCATGCCGGGACCAAGCGGCGGCTGGCCTTCGAGTTCGAGTCCAAGCTCCGATGGCGCAAAGAGCTGCCGGCCGTGGAAGTCGACCGAGTAGCGAAGATTGTCGCTGTTGCTCTCGGCGCCGGTGAGCGTGATGACGATTTGTCCGTCAGGCGAGGCCACGCGGACAGATGTCGCTGCCGGCTGGGCGACGGCCCAAGAGCCAATAGCGATGCATAAGCAGAAAGACGTTGCAAAAAATTTAACCACGGATTCTCCGTTCGGTAGCGGTGGTCTGGCGGTGATTCTTCGACCCCGCGCAAGTATACTCGCGCCCGCATCCGCATCCGGCAGTCGACTCGTAGCTTTCAGGAATCTTCGCAGCAATTTCGTGAATCCAATCGCCGGAGCTATTCTGCAATCAAGGAGCGATCTGCCGATGACCCTGACGGCCCATGAGACCCACGAAAAGAAAAAAGCGCCGCACGTAAGCGGTGTCCTGCCGATTTTTCACGAGCGCTGGAGCCCGCGTTCGTTTTCCGATCGCGCGGTGACCAGCGAGACACTCACCAGGATTTTTGAGGCCGCGCGCTGGGCCGCATCATCGTTCAACGAGCAGCCATGGCGGTTTATCGTGGGCCGGCGCGGCTCGGAAACTTACAGGCACATCTTCGACTCGTTCGGCGAGTTCAACCAGAAATGGACGGTGCGCGCGCCGATTCTTATCCTCGGCGTGGCACGGACGAAGTTCAGCCATAACGATACGCCCAACCGTTTTGCTGTATACGATCTCGGCGCGGCAGCATCGTACATGACGCTCGAGGCGGCATCGCTTGGCGTTTCAACGCACCAGATGGCAGGTTTCGATGAGAACAAGGCGCGCGAGCTGCTCGGCATTCCGGCTGAGTATGCGATCGGCGCTGCTATCGCTATGGGCTATCAGGACGAGCCTGAGAAGCTGAACGATCCCCAACTGATCGAGCGCGAAACCAGCCCGCGCGAACGCAAGTCGCTTGGGGAAATCGTGCTCGAAGCCTGGGGCAAGCCGATGAAGCTAGATTAGCTTCGCCTATCTGGACTAGCTTCTCTTATCTCGATTAGCTTCTTCCATCTCGACTAGCCTTCCCGATTGAAAACAGCCGAGGGCGCTTTCGCGTTAGCGAATCGCGCCAGCCAGTTGTTCCTAAGCAACAGACTCCGGCCTGCCGGACGCAGCGAGAAAGCGCTCGGCTGCCAACAGGATGCTGAGCGCATCGGCAGCGTCATCGATAAGACGGTGCTAGAGCCACTTGTTGCGATGGGCATGCCGATGCGCAGGTTGCGATCGATGTTCCGGATTTTCCGCGTGCGCAAGCAGAGGCGATGGTGCCGCCCGATGGCGAGCCGGAAAATGCGGCGCCGAGCACCGCCACGCTGGAAGGCGATACCATAAGAGATACCGGTCCCTGGAATGGCAAACGGACGCCGCTGGGACCGGTGCGCGGCGGAAAGCTGGCCTTAACAGTCCAAGGTACAACGGCCGCTGTTGTGAGGATTCATGCGGACGCCGCAGCGCGGGCGAAGATGTAATTGCCTGCAGCGGCAATGGTGAAACAGTCTCTACTCGATTTTGCTTTCGTAACCGACGATCGGAGAACAGATGGATAGGAGAACGTTTAATAAGCTGGCGGGCCTGGCTACCATTGGCGCGCTTGCCCGCATGGAACTGAACGCGCAAACCGCGGGCGCCGGGGAAGTTGTGCTCGAGGACGATGCGTTGCTGGTAGCCTTCAATCGCCAGTCCGGCGCACTGACGCGTTTCACGCGAAAGAAGACGGGCTGGGCGATTGAGCGGCGGCCGGAGCTGGCGATGTCGTTCCGGCTGCTGGCGCCGCTGCCGAAGCAGCGGGCGAACTATGTGTTCGGCGAAAAGCAGAGTGCATCGCGCGTCGAGAAGATCTCCGACCGCGAGGTGCAGATCGAGTGGACAAATCTGAAGAGCGAGCACGGCGGCGTGCTGCCCATCACCCTTAGGGCGACGGTGACGCTCGACAAGGGCGAGCTAACCTTCAACGCGGAGCTCAAGAACGACTCCGAGCTGGATGTGGAGACGATCGATTATCCGTACTTCGGCGACCTGAGCCCGGCGACGCGTGAAACGCGCATGACCACCGAGCACATGTGGTACGGCAACCTGGACAGCGACGAGATCTACCCGCACTTCGGCAATGAGAAGGGCTACTGGGGTGTGAACTGGCCAACCAAGAGCATCGAGTCGAAGCAGTCGCTTTTCACGCTGATCCAGGCGCCAGCGGAAGGTCTCTACGTAGGCATGCACGACGCCACAGTGCCGTATCTGATGGAGTGGACCTTTGAGCAGCACCCAGGCGTCATCAACTCCACCGACTCCCTGGTTCCGCAGCAAGACACGATCGACGGCTTCCCAGTGCATCTGGAGTTCCGCACCTGCCACTTTGTATTTACTCATCCCGGCTCGTCCAGCAAGCTGGCGCCAGTGGTGATGCGCACCTACGATGGCGACTGGCATGCCGGGCTTGACGTATACAAGCAATGGCGCACCACATGGTACAAACAGCCGCACATTGCATCGTGGGCGCTCGACATCCACTCGTGGCTTCAGTTGCAGATTGACGGCGCTGAGCAGGACTACTCGATCAAGTATCGCGAACTGCCTAAATATATTGACGAGTGCGCGGCCAACGGCGTGACTGCAATTCAGCTTGTGGGCTGGGAGATCGGCGGTCAGGACGGTGGCGATCCGTGTCTCGACACTGATCCCGGACTGGGCACATGGGAGGAGCTGCACCAGGCAATCCAGTACGCACGCAGCAAGGGCGTGAAGATGGTGCTGTTCGGCAAGCCCATCTGGGCCGATATGACGCGCGAGTGGACCAAGAAGGTGCTCTATAAGTACGCGTGCAACGATCCATACCAGATCCCGTACGAAACCGGCGGCTACAGCTACACAACGCCAACGCAGCTTGCCGGAATCAACAACCGTCGCCGCTACATCACGGATATCCAGTGCCAGGATTACCGCGATATCGCGACCAAGGAGTTCGAGAAAACCGTTGCCCTGGGCGCGGCCGGATGGCTGTTCGATGAGGTATGTCATCACGGGCCGGTGGATTACTCATTCAACACCGACCACGGCTACCGGGCGCCGTCCTACATTTACGCAGCCGACATGCCGATGGCAAAGCAGTTCCGTGAGGTGGCCGACAAGACCGACCCTGACTTCATCTTTGCCGGCGAGGGCCCGCAGGACTGGCTGTTGCAGTACTACCCGGTGTCGTACTTCCGCATCGGCATGGGCTCGCGGGCGGTTTGCCGGTACATCGATTCGCAGGCTCCGCTGGTGATTGCTGTCACGGGATGGGATGATCGTGAGAAGATCAACCTGCTTCTTCTGCAGCGCTACGTCATCAGCTATGAGCCATTCAACTTCCACGGACATCTCACTGATTTTCCGCAGACGCTGGCCTATGGCAAGAAGATCGATGCGTTGCGGCGGCGGTATCGCGAGTATCTGTGGGATGCGGAGTTCCGCGACACGCTGGGCGCGAAGGTGACGGGCGACGGGCAGGTTCTGCACTCGGTCTTTGTCGCTAAGAACGGCAAACGCGCGGTGGTAGTGGTGAACCCCGACGGTAAAAAGGCACTGACGGTCCAGGTGGACCTGCCCAACGCTGGAAGTCTGGTGGTTGCCACTCCCGAAGACCAGGAGAGCAGGCCGGTTTCAGGGTCTCTTGAGGTGCCCGCACGCTCGGCTGCGGTAATCATGGAAGTTTAACCAACGCGGCGGCGCTGATCTGCTACGTATCGGCGCCGCTCGAACGAACTCCAGGAGCAAGAATTTGGATCGCGACAACCGGTTTGAGCAGAGTGCGAAAACGCCCGCGATAAAGCGCCGTGATTTTGTGAAGACAATGACTGCGGCGGGCGCTGGCCTGCTGCTTAACGGCGGGCGTTTCTCGTTTGCCGAGACCCAGCAAACGCCGAACATGAGCGTACGCCGCGTTCTGGTGATGTTCAAGTGCCACTTCGACGCCGGATTTATCGATACGCAGCACAACGTAGTCCAGAAATACTTCACAAAATACTTTCCGCAGGCAATTGAAATTGCGCGGACGGCCAATGCTGGCGGTCAGCGCCGTTATGTGTGGACGACGGGCTCCTGGCTGCTCTTCGAATATCTTGATCGGGCTCAGCCTGTGGAGCGCAAGGTGATGGAGGATGCGGTCCGGCGCGGAGACATCGCCTGGCACGCTCTACCTTTCAACTGGCAGACGGAGATGCTGACGCCGTCGCTGATTGAAGGTAGCCTGGCGCTGTCAAAGTCGCTCGATCAGCGCTTCGGAACCGTGACAACCGGCGCTAAGATGACCGATGTTCCCGGGCACACGCGCGGCATCGTTCCGCCGCTGGCAAAACACGGCGTGAATTTCCTCGAGATTGGTGTGAATGGTGGTTCGACTCCCGCGGAGCTTCCGCCGATCTTCCTCTGGAAAGATCCTTCCGGCGCGAGCCTGCCGATGATGTATCACCACGAATACGGCGACGTGGCCTGTGTTCCCGGCTCGGACCTGGCGCTCGTGACCTGCGTGCGCGGCGACAACAGTGGCCCGCATACGCTGCAGGAGATCGATCAGATTCACGCTGATCTGGCCAAGCGGTTTCCGAATGCGAAGATCGAAGCCGCGACTCTAACGGAGATGGCTAATGCGCTTGCTCAGTATCGTGACCATCTGCCGGTAGTGACCGAAGAGGTGGGCGACACATGGATTTACGGTTGCTCCAGCGATCCGCTGAAGGTGTCGCGGTATCGCGCAGTGGCGCGCCTGCGCGAGGCCTGGATCGCGAAAGGCGCATTCCGCTGCGGCGATGCGACCGACGTCCAATTGCTGCGCCACTTACTGCTCGAAGCCGAACACACTTGGGGCACCGACACCAAAACGTGGCTTGATTTTGAGAACTATAAGCACGCCGATCTTGCGCGGATGCTCGACACGAAGAATTACAAAGTGGTGGAGTACAGCTGGCAGGAGAAGCGGCAGGATCTGTTCGATGGCGTGGCTAAGCTGCCCGATCCGCTGCGCGCAGAGGCGCAGCAGGCTATCGACAGCGTGAAGGCTGTGAAGCCTACGCTGGCCGCAAAAAAGTGGTCTGCAGGAAAGCCGATCGAGACAGCGCATTTCATCCTTGAGATCGACCCGAACAACGGAGCGATAGCGCGGCTTCGCAACAAGGCAACCGGTAAAGAGTGGGCAAGCGCAACCAATCCCATCGCGCTTGTAACCTACCAGACGCTTTCGCAAGCGGACTATCAGCGATTCCTTTCCAGCTATCTCACCACCAAGGCCGATTGGGCAGCCAAGGACTTCGGCAAGCCGAACATTGAGAAGTATGGCGCCGTTTCGCAGGAGTGGCATCCGGCGAAGTCCGCCGTGTACGTGGATGAATCTGATCACGGCCATCGCGTGGTGATCGAGCTCGCATTCCAGGACGAAGAAGCGGCGCAATCCGGGCGGGCGGCATTTCCGCGCAGCATGTACGCGGAATTGATTTTCGACCGCGAAGAGCCGTCGATTCGCATTGATGTTTCGTGGTTCGATAAGCCGGCCACACGCCTGCCCGAGGCGCTGTGGCTCACGTTCAAGCCGGTGGCACAGGACAATCGCGGCTGGCAGATGCACAAATGCGGTGAATGGATTTCACCTTTCGATGTCGTAGTCTCCGGCAACCGGCATATGCATAGTCTCGACTCTGGCTTCGCATGGCACTCCGGCGGGAACGCGTTCTCGGTAGAAACGATCGATGCGCCTGTCGTTGCGCTCGGCCTGAGAACGCCACTGTGTTTCTCGAACGAACAGCCCGATCCCGGAAACGGGATCCACGCGTGCCTGTTCAATAATGCGTGGGGCACGAACTACATCATGTGGTACGGGGAAGACAACCGCGCACGTTACGTGCTGAAGGCCTGAGGATCCAAGAATAGAGATGCTGAAGCGAAGGGAATTTCTCAAGACCGCCGGCGCAGTCGCGGCTGCAGCAGTTGTACAGCGCCGCGCGCTGGGCATGGACGTAACCAGCGATAGCGAGGCATTGCACTTTGCGTCCGAGAGCATCGACGTGCAGTTTTCGCAGAGCGCGCCGGAGCTGCTGAGCTTGAATATCGATGGGCTGGGCAAGAGCAGGCGCGGTCCTAACAGCATGGATTCCGCGCAGCCCGCCACCGGATTCAAAGCGTCAGCCTGGAAGCTCCGTGACGGCATGCGCGTGGAGTATCGCGTGGCAACTGCAGTCGCAGATTCCCAGCCATCATGGACGTTCAGCGTCTCCGGCAACAAGATAGCGCTGACCTCGCAATGGGTCGATGGCGTCGAGCCGGTTCCAATGACCTTCCGCTTTAACCTGAACCAGGTGCACAGCACGGTGCTGGGCGTCTTTGGCAAAGACAAGCTTTTGACGGCGCCTGCGCTTATGCACTTTCCTGGGCAGGGATCAATGCGCCTGACGGCAAGCAACCCCAACGTTGGGCTTACATACACATCCAACAGACCGCACGAAATAGCCGCACTCTCCCTGCCCGCCGCCACCGCGGAACAGAAGCACGTCACCTACACGCTCGAAGCCACAGCCATTCATCCTGATGTGCCGGGCATCGCGGGCGATGAGCGCTTCGACGCCTTCCGCCGCAACTGGCTTAATGTGCTGCAGCTCAATCCGAACTATCCGGCTCTGGCTAACAACACTGCCAGCGATACATGCGCCTTCTGCTATTACGAATTTGCCGACATTGCGGCTCTCACGCCTGCGCTGGCGGATGGGCTGACGGCGCTTGATGTGATGCGGCAGACGCTCGATCGCATTCTTGCCGGCGGAATGGCGTACGGGCTGCCTGGCCCCGGAATGCAGTGCTGTCCAAGCGCATATTCCGATGCACTGCCGGCCTTGATGATTGCAGCCGCAAACTGCGTGCGCGCCGGCGGGTCCGATGCGTGGCTGGCTGCGAACTACGAAGGCATTCGCGGCTGGGCTGAAACCATGCTGGCCACCGACACCGATGGCGACGGCCTGTTCAAGTACAGCGTCAGCGGCGACTCGGGTATCTGGAAGGATGGAGCGCCGACCTTTCGGCCGTCGAACTGGTGGGACACAATCGGCTTTGGCCACGAAGACGCGTATGGAAACGCTCTCGCCTATCGCGCGCTCGGCAATATGACGGTGCTGGCGAAGAAGTTGGGCAAGCATGCGGATGCGAACCGGTATGAAGCCGCCGCGAGGAAGCTGCATGGCGCGTATTATCAGCGCTTCTTCGATCCTGCAACCGGCGTGCTAGGCGGCTGGCGCAGTGCAGACGGGCAGCTACACGATTACTACTTCCTGTGGGTAAACGGCATCGCCATCCACTACGGCCTGGTTTCGAGATCCGATGCCATGGCGATCATGGACAAGTTGATGGCCAAGATGAAGGAAGTAGGCTACGACCGGTTCGACATGGGTCTGCCGGGTAATCTGATTACGGTGGCCCTGAAGGATTGCGTGGACAAGCGTGGCAACGGCCGTTTCGGTTGCGGCACGCAGCCCGACAACTCGGACGGCTTCCAGAACTACGAGAACGGCGGGGCGACCGGCAGCTTCGCCTTCTTCACACTGGCCGCGCTCTACGACCTGGGACGCAAGGCCGAAGCCGACGCAATTCTATTCCCCATGCTCGATACATACGGAAAGTGTGGTTTCGAGGGCCGAGACGCGCACGGCATGTCGCCCGACTGGCGGCGATGGGACGGAACCTCGAAAGGCTACGAGGGCTACCTCACGGACAACTACTATGCGCTGTTCGCCGTTCCCCTCCGCCAACAGGAAGCGGCATGGAGACACGGCTTTCGTCCAGCAACGGAACTGACTTAACTTGTACCACAAAGAAAAAGCCCTCCAGCGCAGATCATGCGCCGGAGGGCTTTCTTTGCCGCTTTACCGCGTCTTGGCTACTTCCTCTACAGTGACCGGATCGAGGAATGGCATCTGCGCGCGCAGCTTCTTGCCCACGATTTCGATCGGGTGCTTCGCCTCTGCTTCGCGGAAAGCCTGGAACTCCTTGCGGCCGGAGTTCTGGTCGGCGAGGAATTTCTTCGCGAAGGTCCCATCCTGAATTTCGGCGAGAATATGCTTCATCGCTTTCTTGCTTTCAGAACCAACGACGCGCGGACCGGAGACGTAGTCGCCGTATTCGGCCGTGTCGGAGATTGAGTAGCGCATGTAGGCAAGGCCGCCGCGGTAGATGAGGTCGACGATCAGCTTGAGCTCATGCAGCACTTCGAAATATGCGCTTTCCGGCTGATAACCGGCTTCGACAAGCGTCTCATACCCAGCCTTGATGAGCGCGCTCACGCCGCCGCACAGCACCGCTTGTTCGCCGAAGAGATCAGTCTCGGTCTCTTCCTTGAAGGTGGTTTCGAGCACGCCGGCGCGCGTGCAGCCAATGCCTTTGAGATAGCTGAGCACCAGCGGATGCGCATTGCCGGTCGCGTCCTGGAAGACCGCAATCAATCCCGGTACGCCGCCACCTTCAGTGAACACCTCGCGTACGCGATGGCCCGGCGCCTTGGGTGCAGCGAGACCCACGTCAATGCCTGCAGCCGGAACGATGGTCTTGAAGTGAATGTTGAAGCCATGCGCGAACAGGAGCAGCGAGCCAGGCTTGAGATTGGGCCCAACCTCTTCGGTATAGAGCTTCGCCTGCGTCTGATCAGGCGTCAGGATCACCACCACGTCTGCCCACTTTGCAGCCTCGGCCGGCGTCGTGACCTCAAGTCCGGCCTTCTGTGCTTTGGCAATCGATTTGGAATTCTTCGCCAGACCAACCTTAACCTGCACGCCGGAGTCCTTAAGGTTCAGCGCGTGCGCGTGGCCCTGCGAACCGTAGCCGATAATGGCCACCTTCTTTGCCTGAATCAGATAAAGATCGGCATCGTTGTCGTAATACGTCTTCGCCATAGTGTCTGCTTGTCCTTTTCGTCTCGGAATATCTGCTGAAAATTTCGAAAGCGGATGTTTGACCGTCTAAACCGGCTTACTCCAGCGTGCTGGGCAAACTGTCTTCTTGCGCTTCTTCCTTCGTGGAATCGGCGACCTCTGCTTCAACCGCGCCCATTGCCTTGAGCACGCTGCTCACGTGATGGCCGCGGCGCATCGTCATCTTGCCGCTGCGGCAAATTTCGAGGATGCGCCCATCATCCTCGCGCAGCACCTCGATGAGTCCTTCGATCTTGCTCTCGACACCGGTCATCTCGATCATCAGCGACTCCGAAGTGAGGTCGACGATGCGCGCGCGGAAGACTTCGACCAGGTCAAAGAGCTGCGAACGGTTCTGCGGCGTGGCGGCAACTTTGATAAGCGCCAGCTCGCGCGTGACTGACGGCGCCTTCGCAATGTCGTCCACATCGACCACGTTCTCGAGCTTGAAAAGACTGGCGCGGATGCGATGGCCCGCTTCCGCAGATGCTTCGCACACCAGCGTGAGCCGCGACAGCCCCGCGCGTTCACTGCGCCCGACAGTGAGCGAGTTGATGTTGATGTTCAGCCGCCGAAACAGCGAAGCCACGCGCGTCAGCACGCCCGGCAGGTCTTCCACGTAAGCAACAAATGTATGCAGCATCACAAACCTCGTGAGCGAACAGCTCACAGCTAACAGCAAACAGTTGAGAGACCCGAGAAAGCAACATGCCGGCAGCAGTCATGGCTGTGAGCTGTCAGCCGTTCACTGTCTGCTAATCTTCTAATCTTCCAAAGTCTCTTCCAGCGGGTCCTTGGTGCCTTTGCCCGGCCGGCGAATCATCTCGTGCAGCGCGCTTCCGGCGGGGATCATCGGGTATACCGACTCTTCCTTCTCGACGAGGAAGTTCAGCAGGAACGCGCCGTTCGCTGCCCGAGCTTCATTCACGGCCTCGGCAACTTCCGCTCGAGTGCGCACCGCGCGCCCGGGAATTCCATGTGCATCGGCAAGCTTTACAAAGTCCGGGCTCACCAGCGGCGTTGATTCGTAATTCTTCTCGTAAAAGAATTCCTGCCACTGGCGAACCATGCCGAGGTAGCCGTTATTGATGATGGCGATGTTGATCTTGATCTTCTCCTGCACGATGGTGGCGAGCTCGGCGGCGGTCATCTGGAAGCCGCCGTCGCCAGCGACCACCCACACATCTTTTTCCGGGCAGGCAAATTTCGCGCCAATGGCCGCAGGCAGCGCGAAGCCCATCGTTCCCAGGCCGCCGGAAGTGATAAGGCTGCGCGGTTTCTCGTGGTGGAAGTACTGCGCCTCCCACATTTGATGCTGGCCCACGTCGGTGACGACAACTGCATCGCCGCCGGTGATGCGCCAAAGGTCGTGCATTACGTGCGCGGCGTACAGATGGCCTGAATCTGGCAGGTTCTTGATGTCGCGCACAGCCACTGCGCCCTTGCTTGCCTCAATGGTCTTGAGCCACGCCGAGCCGTTGCGCCCCCCTTGACCGCGAGAACTGACCCGCGGCAGCAGTTCTTCCAGCACTTCGCGCAGGTCGCCAATCAGCGCCACGTCCACTTTGACGTTCTTGTTGATCTCCGCCGGATCGATCTCGATGTGAATCTTCTTTGCCTTGAGAGCGTAGTCGGTGAGCTTGCCGGTCACGCGATCGTCAAAGCGCATGCCGCAGGCGATCAGCAGATCGGCTTCCTGAATGGCATGGTTCACCCACGCTTCACCATGCATGCCCATCATGCCCAGGTTCAGCTGATGTGATGCCGGGAAGCCGCCGAGTCCGAGCAGCGTAAGCGCAACGGGTATCTGTGCCCGCTCTGCGAGCGCGCGCACCTGCTCCATGGCGCCCGACTCCGTCACGCCGTGGCCGGCCAGGATCACGGGCCGCTTCGAATTGCGAATCAATTCGGCAGCCTGATCGAGCCCTGACTTCTCGACATTCAGCATCGGGTGCGGCCGATAGAGGCGCGGCTTTGCCGCTGCAAAATCAAAGATCGCCGTGGCCTGTTGCGCGTCCTTCGTAATGTCGACAAGCACCGGACCTGGCCGGCCGCTGCGCGCGATCTGGAAGGCCTGGCGCAGCACCTGAGCAAGCTCCTCGACCTTGCTGACGAGAAAGTTATGCTTTGTCACCGGCAGAGTGACGCCGGTAATGTCCACTTCCTGGAATGCGTCCGTGCCCAGCACTTTGCTCGGCACGTTGCCTGTGATGCAGACGATGGGAATCGAGTCGAGCATCGCCGTCGCAATGCCGGTGACCAAGTTCGTTGCACCGGGGCCGCTGGTGGCAACGGCCACGCCGACTTTTCCCGAAGCGCGCGCGTAGCCGTCTGCCATGTGCGCTGCGCCTTGCTCATGGCGCACCAGCACATGATGAATGGGAAATTTGCGCAGCGCGTCGTAAGCCGGCAGAATGGCGCCACCGGGGTAGCCGAAGACCGTGTCAACACCCTCGCCGACCAGCGTGGCCCACAGAATCTCCGAGCCGGTCAGACGCGTCGGCGCGGTGAGATGTGCGTTCGATGATTGCGTGCTCGCGTTGCTTTTGGCTGCCATCCTCTGCTCCTTGTCGAACCGATGGAGATGATATTCGAACTCAGTGCTTATGTCGTTGCGCCTTCTGAGGCCGACGTGACGCGATCCACATACTTGCGGAAGACGCCCTTGGGCCAGCGCAATGCTGGAGCCTTGAAATCCTTGAGCCGCTTCTTCATCTCCGCATCGCTGATCTCCAGGTTGAGCGTGCGATTGCGAATATCGAAGTGAATAATGTCGCCTTCGCGCACCGCGGCGATGGGCCCGCCGACAAATGCCTCTGGCGCAACGTGCCCGGCTGTCATGCCGCGCGTCGCTCCGCTGAAGCGGCCATCGGTCATCAGCGCCACAGAATGACTGAGGTCCGGCATGCCGCTGATGGCCGCCGTTACCTGCAGCATCTCGCGCATGCCCGGGCCGCCCTTGGGGCCTTCGTAGCGAATCACAATCACGTCGCCCGGCTTGATGCCGCCCGACTGAACGGCCTTGAAGCAATCCTCTTCGCAGTCGAAAACGCGCGCCGGGCCGCGGTGCTCATAACGGTCGGCTGCGGCTACCTTCATCACGCAGCCCTCGGGCGCGAGATTTCCTTTCAAGATCACCAATCCGCCATTCGGCTTGAGCGGTTTCTCGAAAGTGTGGATGACGTCCTGGCCCGGTGTTTCCTTGGCCAGCGCAGCTTCTTCGGCAAGAGTCTTGCCGCTGATGGTGAGTGTTGAGCCATCAGCATGGCCTGCATCAATCATGCGTTTGGCCAGTAGCCGCGAGCCACCCGCTTCCTGGTAATGCGATGCCATGTATTTGCCGGCTGGAGTTAAATCGCAGATGAAGGGCGTGCGCTTCGAGATCGCGTCGAAATCGTCGATGTTCAGCGCGATGCCCATCTCGCGCGCAATGGCGAGCAGATGCAGCACCGCATTGGTCGATCCGCCGCTCGCCGCTACGCTGGCAATGGTGTTCTCAAGCGATTTGCGCGTGATGATCTGCGACGGTCGCCGGTTGGCGCGAACAGCGTCCATCAGCATGCGGCCCGCGCCGCGCGTGGCTTCTTTTTTGTTCGGCGCTGTGGCCGGCACTCCGGAAAGCTCAATGGGCGAAATGCCCAGAATCTCCGCGCTCATGGCCATGGTGTTGGCCGTGAACTGGCCGCCGCAGGCGCCCGCGCCGGGACAGGCATGTGCTTCGAGCGCTTCCAGCTTTGCGTCGTCAATCAGCCCCTTGGCATGCGAGCCGATACCTTCGAACACGTTCTGAATGGTGATGTCGATTTTCTCGCCGTGGGGACCATCCACCTTGCCCGGCGCAATCGAGCCGCCGTAGAGCATCATGCCAGGAATATCGAGGCGGCACAGCGCCATGATGATGCCGGGCATGTTCTTGTCGCAGCCGCCAATGCCAACGAGGCCGTCGAAGAGGTTGCCGCGCGCGACCAGTTCGATGGAGTCGGCGATCACTTCACGCGACACGAGTGAGGCCTTCATTCCCTGCGTGCCCATGGTGATGCCGTCGGAGATGGTGATGGTGTTGAACTCCATCGGCGTACCGCCCGCCTCGCGAATACCCTCCTTGAGCGCTTCGGCAATCTCTCGCAGGTGCACGTTGCAGGTACCGATCTCGGTCCACGTGTTGGCAATGCCAATGATCGGCTTGTGCAGGTCTTCTTTTTCAAATCCCGCGCCACGCAGATAAGAGCGCGCCGCAGCGCGGCTGGGACCTTCCGTCAACGGGATACTCTGTCGCTTGCCTTCGATCGTCATTGCTCGCTTCGCTCGCCAGCTTCTAGCTCTTAGCTGCTAGCTTCCAGCTTGTTTGTGCTGCGGTTAATGTGTTCAAAAAAACGGAGAAGACTTGCTTGTTATGAGCTGGAAGCTAGTAGCTAGAAGCTGCCTTACTTCGCCTTCAGCCACGCTGCGTTATCGTGCTGCTTCTCGAATTTGTCGAGCGCGTCGGCGTGACGCAGCGTCAGCCCGATGTCGTCGAGCCCTTCGAGCAGGCAGTACTTACGGAAAGGATCAATTTCGAAACTCGCGGTGAAACCACGGCCATCGGTCACCTTTTGCTCTTCGAGCGAAACGGTCAATTGATAACCCGGAATCGTCTCCGCATTCTGGAGCAGCTTTTCAACATCGCTCTCGCTCAGCCGGACCAGCACAATGCCGTTCTTGCCCGCGTTCGAAAAGAAGATATCGGCAAAGGTCGGCGCGATCACCACGCGGAAGCCGTAGTCGCTCAACGCCCACGCTGCATGCTCGCGGCTCGAGCCGCAACCGAAGTTCTTTCCGGAAATCAGGATCTGCGCATCCTTGTAGCGCGGATCGTTAAGGACAAAGCTATCGACCGGCTGTCCATCCGGCATCTGGCGCCAGTCAAAGAACAGAAAATCGCCGTAGCCGGTGCGCTCAATGCGCTTCAAAAACTGCTTGGGAATAATCTGATCCGTGTCGACGTTGGTGCGGTCGAGAGGCGCGGCCAGCGAAGTTAAAGTCTTGAACGGTTCCATTAAGCCAGTACCTCCTCACGGGCCACATCCGACGTGGGCCAGTTACGAATATCAACAAAGTGGCCGGCGATCGCCGCGGCTGCCGCCATCTCGGGCGACACCAGATGCGTACGCCCACCGCGTCCCTGGCGGCCTTCAAAGTTGCGGTTGCTTGTGGATGCGCAGCGCTCGCCGGGCGACAGAATATCGGGATTCATTCCCAGGCACATCGAACAGCCAGGCTCCCGCCAGTCAAATCCCGCTTCCTTGAAGATTTTGTCGAGGCCTTCGTTCTCCGCCTGCGCCTTCACATGCTGCGAACCGGGCACCACCATGGCATTCACGTGCGATGAAACCTTGTGGCCGGCGGCAATGCGCGCCGCGGCACGAAGGTCCTCGATACGGCCGTTGGTGCAGGAGCCGATGAAGACGCGATCGATGGCAACATTGGCCAGCGGCGTTCCCGGCTTCAAGGCCATGTATTCGAGCGCGCGCTCGAACGACTTGCGGTCAAGTTCGTTGTCTGCAGCCGCGGGATCGGGCACACTCGCCGTCACCGGCGCCACCATGCCGGGGCTCGTGCCCCAGCTCACGTACGGCACCAGCGTTGCGGCGTCGATCATCAGCTCGCGATCGAACCTCGCGCCGGGATCGGAGGGCAGCTTGCGCCACTCGGCAACGGCGGCCTTCCAGGCTTCTCCTTTTGGACTGAATCGGCGGCCTTCCAAATACGCAAACGTCGTCTCGTCCGGCGCAATCATGCCTGCGCGTGCGCCTGCTTCGATGCTCATGTTGCAGATCGTCATGCGGCCTTCCATCGACAACGAGCGAATCGCT